>NZ_CAJMEH010000042.1 GCF_905212365.1 uncultured Phascolarctobacterium sp. | reverse complement strand
GCAATCCTGCAAACTTCCTGCTGATGCACGCTATGGGCCCGAACGTTGCAGGCGTAATCGGTACCGCAGTCGCAGCTGGTACCATGCTGGCTATGATTGGCCCTGTAGCAAAATAATCCTTTGCTAAGCAACTCCCCTGGGAGGGTGTGGCAAACGCACCCTCCATCAATTTATACTTTAGGAAAAGATATAAAGTATCGGCCAGATTATTTCTTCGCAGATTACTTGGACGCACCTCGTAATTGCGGCGTCTGAAAATGTAATAAACATAACGCTTTCAGCAAAATATAACTGCTGGATTAAAGAAAAATTTTGTATGCCGCTCGTTTTAAACTTTTATGGCGGCTTCCAAAGCGCGTAAGTAACGATATAGTATTTTATAACAGGTATCATTGTATTTGACAAGCATACTCAGTATCCGTCCCATAATACAGATTAACGGATTAAATTTAGAAAATAACTTTTTAAAAGCAAATATAGAGCGATTATCATCGCGTAAGAAATGTAAAAATATACAGGAAAGCTTGCTGCAAAGCCAGCCAACGCTTTCATTAATGATCTTCTAGGTATATAGCGCCGTCAGGCGCCGTATATAAAAATTTTATAAGGAGGAACAGAAAATGTCCCCAGCAGTAAAATGTTTAATTCTGTTGGCAGTAATTGCATTATTCTTCGTAACTGAACTTATCCCTCTTGCAGTTACTGCTACCGCCGGCGCTATTGCTTGCGGTCTTTTAGGGCTGATTCCTGCTAAGCAGGTATTCAGCGGCCTGTCCAACTCTACGGTAGTATTGTTCGCAGGCATGTTCGTAGTTGGTGCAGCAATGTTCTACACCGGCTTGGCTCAAGCCATTGGTAATACCGTTGTTAAAATGATGGGTGCCGGTGAAAACAGCTTGATGTTCGGCTTGATGATTGTTGGTACTGCACTGTCCGCAGTATTGTCCAACACCGGTACTGCAGCTTGCCTGCTGCCCGTAGCTTTGGGTATCTGCGCATCTGCCAAAATCCCCGCATCCCGTCAGTTAATGCCTTTGGCATTTGCCTGCGGTTGGGGCGGTATCATCACCATGGTAGGTACGCCTCCTAACATTATCGCTACCGGCGCTCTGACCGCTGCCGGCCTGCCCGCTTTCGGCTTCTTCGAATTCGCTTGGATCGGTATCCCCGTATCTATCGCTGGTATGCTGTACATGATGTTCGTTGGCAAGTACTTGCTGCCGAAGAAAGAATTGGACGCTGACCAAGAAGTTGAGCAAGAAATCGAAGCTAACGAAACTTCTAAGAACAAGATGATCATCTCCGGCGTTATCCTGTTGGCAGTAGTTTTGGTAATGGCTCTGAACATCAAAGGCGTTACTCTGGAAATGGCAGCAATCATCGGCGCATTGGTATGCGTACTGACCGGTTGCTTGACTGAAAAACAAGCATACGCTTCCATCGACTGGGTAACAATTTTCCTGTTCGCTGGTATGATGCCTGTATCTTCCGCTATGGATAAGACCGGCGCTGGCAAATTGATCGCTGAATGGACTGTTGGCCTGATGGGCGGCGATCCTTCTCCGCTTCTGGTAACCGGCGTACTGTTCATCCTGTCCTGCGGCCTGACCCAGTTCATGTCCAATACTGCATCCGCAGCTCTGCTGTGCCCGATCGGCATTGCAATTTCCAAGCAACTGGGCGCTGACCCGAAAGCAGTTCTGATGGCTATCGCCGTTGCAGCATCCTGCGCATTTGCAACTCCGGTAGGTACTCCTCCGAACACCCTGGTACTGGGCCCTGGCGGATACAAATTCATGGACTATGTAAAAGCCGGTACCGGTCTGGTAATCGTAGCTTTCGTTGTATCCTTGGTTGTTATTCCGATGGTATGGCCGTTCTTCCCCGGCAAATAATTAAAAATCTCTGACGCATTCTCCGAGATTTTGGGGATTATCATCAAAATTAAAGCCTGTCGCTTCTGCGGCAGGCTTAATTTTTTATACGTTATGTTATTTTCCCGTTACTTCGATAACCACTATTTCCGGCGCCGCTTCCGTGCGTACCGGCGGCCCCCAGAAGCCGTAGCCTGCGCTGGTGATAGCGGTCAAACCGTTATATTCGCAGCGGCCGTAATCCAGCTGATACATTTTTTTCGTAATTAAACGATTGGGGAAGAGCTGGCCTGTATGGGTGTGACCGGATAAATACAAGTCATAAGCTGTTTCGGCGGCCGCAGCCATTTTACGCGGCTGGTGGTCTAAAAGAATATTGTAATACGATACGTTTTTGGCTGCTAGGTCTTCGAGCGTGCGGTTGGAACGATTGCGGCTGAAATCGGTAAGACCCGTAATTTTTATTTTGCCGTCGACAATGGCGTCGGCGTCGCGCAGAACGGTAAAGTTTTGCTGCTCCAGCATACGCTGCCAAAGGTCCGGGTTGTCGATGTATTCGTGATTGCCAAAGGATACATAAACTCCTTTGGGAGCATGGATGCTGCTAAGGGCGGCAAGCGAATTTTCCTCCTGCACATAGGCGATTTTTTCATCGACTAAATCGCCCGCAATAAGTACCGCGTCGGGCTGCAGTTCGTTGATCCTTGCCGCAAGGCGTTCGGCGTAGCTGCGTCCCAAAATGCGGCCAAGATGAATGTCCGTCAGCAGCACCATTTTATAACTTTGTCCGCTGGCCAGCTTATCTGTAATTATGCGTTCTGTCCGTACAGTCGGATGAAAGGCCCGATGGCTGCCCCAGGCTATGAACAGGCAGATAGCTGCCAGACCAACTACGGACATTTTCATCGATGGCAGCTGCCAGCCGCCCAGCCTGCTGATCAGCCATAAGACTAGATGGATTAAGGCCAGCAGCAGCGTGTAATAGCCAAAGGCCAGCCATAAGCCATCTAGCCAGGCCGATATTTTTACCAGCATATGCGGCAGGGACGGCGACAGGGCGCGGCTGACAATGGCGTTGGCTGTCAGCAGCAGGTAGGCCAGGCCAAAGGCGGGATTGTGACCCCAGGGCAGGTTATTGCGGTAATAGAAATAACCGATGGCGCTGAGCAAAAGGTCTACAGTGCCTATAAAAAAGATAATACGCATACAGCAAGACTCCTTATATAATTTTATTATATTATACCGTTTGAAGCCTGCTGCAAGTCAAGAGTTCTCTTTTGACATTTAAGTGAACAAAAAAGACGCGGCCTGAGGCCGCGCCGGTAAAACTGCTTATTCCGGTATTTGGTTAACGCCTTCTAAAATAATGGACGGACGGTAGGAAAATTCTTTGATATTTTCCAAAGTGCTGACGCCGCTGAGTACTAGGCAGGTCATGAGGCCGCTTTCCGTACCGGCTACGATATCCGTGTCCATACGGTCGCCGATCATGGCTGCGTCCTCAGAATGTACGTCCAGCAGGCGCAGTCCAGTGCGCATCATTAAGGGGTTAGGCTTGCCTACATAATAGGCCTGGCGGCCCGTTGCCAGCTCTATAGGCGCTACCAGTGCGCGGCAGGCGGGAATGATGCCGAAATCGGAGGGGCCCGTCATATCGGAGTTGGTGGCTACCAAACGCGCTCCTTTATTGATGAGCTGGCAGGCCTTGATGATCATGTTGTAATTGTAGGAATTAATTTCGCCTACTACCACATAATCAGGATTGACGTCGTTCATGGTGATACCTACGTCATAGAGCGCATTGACTAATCCTGGCGCGCCGATAACATAAGCGCTGCAGCCGGGAGCCTGGGAATGAATAAATTTTGCCGTAGCCAGCGAGCTGGTGTAGAAATGGCTTTCATCCACCTCCAGCCCCATGCGTTCCAGCTTTTGCTGCAATTCCTTGGGGCTGCGTTCGCTGGAATTGGTAAGAAATAAAAAGCGTTTATTATTTTTATAGAGCCAGTCAATAAAATCCTTAACGCCTGGCAGCAGACGGTTGCCATGGTAGATAACGCCGTCCATGTCGCAGATATAGCCCTGCTTGCCGCGTAATTCTTCTAAAAGGCGCAGATTTTGTTCCTGTTCAGTCATTTTTATCATCCTTTGCTTGTTGAATATCTTTATTTTGCAATTCTATTATGAAAGAAAAGCTTATTTTTTGCAAGGGCTTGGCGGCAGCGCCGCTTGGACAAGTAGTAAACTTTTTGTTAAATCTGCGGCATTTGCTGTAAAGCTGCTGAAGAAGTGTACCAAAAATGTGAATTTAATTAAAGTAGCTTTTTATATATTGACATAGAAAAAAGAGCGTGATAAAATTATAAATTTTTGACAATTTGTAACGACAGTGATAAAATGTATGCATAAGGTTTATGAGCAACGGAAATTTTTAAAATGGGAGGGTGAAAAATGTTTGTTGCGGGCGACCGTGTGGTATATCCTTTACATGGCGGAGCTATTGTTCAGTGCGTGGAGCAACGGGAACAAAATGGCGAAAGGATGGATTACTATATTTTGCAGATGCTTTTTGAAAGTATGACGATAGCGATACCGGTAAGCAGCGCGCAAAAGCTGGGGCTGCGCAAAATTGGCGACGAAAACACTCTGGCGCTGATTCAGTGTGTTCTGCGCGAGGTTCCGGACGTACAGGCAGTTAAAAGTATTTCCTGGAATCGCCGTTTCCAGCTATATATGGAAAAAATTAAAAGCGGCAGCGTTGTGGAAGTAGCAAAAATTTTCAAGCTGCTGACTTTATTGGAGCGCAGCAAGAAGATATCTGTGGGCGAGAGGCGGCTGCTGCATAGTACCAGACAGATTTTGCAGAGCGAGGTTATGCTGATACGCAATATTGACGCTCAAAACGCGGGAAGCTGGCTGGAAACCTGCTGCCGGTAAGGTTTGGCTTTAGATAATAGCATAACGATTTTTGTGTCAGGCAGTTTTGCGCTGGCCGGTTCTGCAGCGGACGAATGCAGGATTGTGTCGGCGCGGACTGCCTGCGAATTTTTTGTTACCGAATAGCTATAACTATTTTACAAAGCTGACATATTTAGTGGGATTAGTTACTTGTTTTTTAACTTTATTCGCTGTATTATATAATTGGTACAATATTAAATAGCAGTGTTGTATCTATTCTTGCAGGAAAGGAGGTGGCGTGATGTTAAAAAAATTTGTTAGCCTGACTATTTCTTTGATTATTATTATTACCGGACTCATACTTACAGATTATTCTTTACCCTTCATGTCGGAATATTTGGGCTACGATCTGCATGATAACGGTGTTTTTTGCATAACTTTTGCTAATATCATTTTAGTGTTGCCGGGGTTCTTTGTTTTCGGCTGGCTGGCGCTGGTGCTGGCGCCCTTTGTCACTAACGGCATTTTTAACTATGCCGAGCGTTTAACTGTCAGCTTGTCGCGCATTCCTACTAGCGATATTCTGGTAATGATTTTTGGTATTGGCATCGGCCTGATTCTGGCCAATCTGATAGGCGGCCCCTTTTCCCGTTTGCCTATTATAGGACCCTATATACCTATTTTCCTCAGTCTGATATTGGCTGTGGTGGGCGCTAAGCTGGCTTTGCGCAAGCATAACGATATTGTGGAATTCTTTAACCGTATTCCCAGCCGCAAAACGCCTAAGGTAGACGCGGCAAAAAACGACAGCGTACTGGACGGGCCTTTGGGCGACCGCCTGTACAGCAGCAATAAGCTGTTAGATACCAGCGTAATTATCGACGGACGCATCATGGATATTATGGCCGCAGGCTTTTTGGACGGTCAGATAGTGGTGCCTAATTTTGTGCTGGAGGAGCTGCAGAAGCTGTCTGATTCTGCTGACAGCCTTAAACGCGCTAAGGGACGGCGCGGCTTGGATTTGGTGCAGGATTTGCAAATCAGCTATAAGAAACAGCTGCTGGTAGTGGATAACGATTACGATGATTTAAGCGAGGTAGACGCTAAGCTGGTGCGGCTGGCTAAGCAGGCTAACGCGGATATTATTACCAATGATTATAATTTAAATAAGGTCGCCGGTATTCAGGGCATTAAGGTGCTGAATATCAACGAGCTGGCTAACGCTATTAAGCCGGTGGTTATTGCCGGTGAAGAGATGACTGTTTATTTGGTTAAGGAAGGCAAGGAGTCCAATCAGGCTGTGGCTTATTTGGACGACGGCACGATGATCGTAGTGGAAAACGGCCGCCGCGGTATCGGCAGCAGCATAGCCATAGTAGTAACTTCGGTGCTGCAGACGGCTGCCGGGCGCATGATTTTTGCCAAGGCTAAATATTAATAGCATAGTTAATTTTACAGACTGAGGCAGACCCTGTCTCAGTCTGTAGTTTAATATGGGAGGAAAGCGATGGAAAAAGTAATTGCCATTGTACCGGCGGCAGGAGCGGGCAAGCGTTTGGGCCTGGGTATCAATAAGGCCTTTGCTATGCTGCAGGGAGCGCCTCTTTTAGTACATTGCCTGCGCATGCTGGAGCGCACTGAACTGGTAGAGCGGGCAGTGGTGGTGCTGGCAGCAGACGAGGTCGAGGAAGGGCGCTCTTTGCTGGCAAAGTACCGGCAGGAATATTTCCCCAAGCTGCCGTTTCAGGTAGTAGCAGGCGGCAAGGAACGTCAGGACAGCGTGGCTAATGCGTTGGCCGTTATTCCGGAGGACGCGGGCTATATCGCCGTTCACGACGGGGCGCGGCCCTTTGCCGGGCGCGAGGTTTTCGCCCGTACTTTAGCGGCCGCTATGATTTATGGCGCGGCTATTGCTGCAGTGCCTGTAAAAAACACTATTAAGGTAATCGACGCAGCAGGGCAGGTAATAGCTACGCCGGAGCGCAGTACTCTGCAGGCAGTGCAGACGCCGCAGATTTTTGCAGCCGCTCTGCTGAAAAAGGCTTACGCCTATTTGGCGGCGCATCCTGCCGCTGTGACGGACGACGCTTCGGTAGTGGAGCTGCTGGGAAATAAGGTAGTGGTAGCGGAGGGACGCTACGAAAATATTAAAATAACTACGCCGGAGGATTTGGCCTTGGCCGAATACCTGCTGGCGCGACAGGAGCTGGAACATGGAAAAGAAGCATAGCTGGCCGCAGCTGCGCATAGGCTGCGGCTATGACGTACATAAACTGACGGAAGGACGCAAGCTGATTTTATGCGGCGTGGAAATTCCCTACGAGCTGGGGCTTTTGGGGCACAGCGATGCGGACGTGGCTTTGCACGCCTTGATGGACGCGCTGCTGGGCGCTGCCGCCTTGGGCGATATCGGCAAGCATTTTCCCGATACGGACGAGCGCTTTAAGGGGGCTGACAGCATGAAGCTGACGGCTCATGTTAAGGAGCTGCTGGCTCAGCGGGGCTGGCGCGTTAATAATGTGGACGTGACGATTATTGCCCAGCGCCCCAAGCTGGCAGGCTACATTTCGCAGATGCGGACCAATGTGGCGGCAGTTTTGGAAGTGGACGAATCTGCGGTAAATATCAAAGCCACGACTACCGAAAAGCTGGGCTTTACAGGCCGCGGCGAGGGCATGGCTGCCGAAGCGGTGGCCTCCATTATCAGCGGAATTTAAGATACTTTTTCGATATAAATTGGCTAAAGAGGCCAGATTATGGTATAATTCTACTGAACCTTATGAAATAAACTGTTAGCGGTAAGCTATAAATTTGGAGGGAGATTTAAAGATGTGTAGTGATGAAGTAAGAGTTCGCTTTGCACCGAGCCCGACGGGACCGTTCCATATCGGCGGCGCCCGCAGCGCTCTGTTTAATTGGCTGCTGGCCCGCAAGACCGGCGGCAAACTGATTTTGCGTATCGAGGATACCGACCGTGAGCGTTCTACCCCGGAATCCGAGGAAAATATCAAGGCCGCATTAAAATGGCTGGGTATGGACTGGGACGAAGGCGTCGACGTCGGCGGCCCGAACGGCCCCTATCATCAAATGGAGCGCCTGGAGCTGTATAAAAAATATACGGAGCAGCTACTGGCAGAGGGCAAGGCTTATTATTGCTACTGTACCGACGAGGAGCTGGAGGAGGAACGCCAGTCCTTGATTAAAGAAGGTAAAATGCCGCGCTACATGGGCAAGTGCCGTCATTTAACGCCGGAGCAGATAGCTAAGTACGAAGCCGAAGGCCGTAAGCCTACCGTGCGCTTCCGCGTGCCTGCCGATAAGCAGATTTTGGTGCGCGATATGGTACGCGGCGACGTAGTTTTTGATTCCAACAACATCGGCGATTTCGTTATTGTGAAGTCTGACGGCATTCCCACTTATAACTATGCCGTAGTTATCGACGACGCCCTGATGCATATTACCCATGTTATCCGCGCAGAGGAGCATTTATCCAATACGCCGCGCCAATGCCTGATTTATGAAGCACTGGGCTTCAAGCAGCCCACCTTCGGTCATATTTCCTTGATTTTGGGCAAGGACCATACTAAGATGAGCAAGCGTCACGGCGCTACCAGCGTGGACCAATACCGCCAGCTGGGTTATCTGCCCGCCGCTATCAATAATTTCCTGGCTTTGCTTGGCTGGGCGCCGAACAGCGAGCAGGAAATTTTCAGCATGGACGAGCTGATTAAGGAATTTTCCATGGACCGCGTGGCTAAAAACCCCGCAGTGTTCGATATCGATAAGCTGAACTGGATAAATCAGCACTATATGCGTGAGCTGGACGCAGACGCTTTCTTCGACTGTGCTAAGCCCCATATGATAGCCGCAGGCTATATGACGGGCGAAGAAACAGGCGAGAAGCTGGCCTGGCTGCGCAGAGTAGTGGCAACGGCGCAGGAGCATGTTTCCTACGCCGCGCAAATTCCCGCTTGCGTGGAAATGTATTTTAACGACGAATTTAATTTTGAAAACGAAGAAGCGGAAGCCGTTCTGAAGGGCGAAAACGTACCGGCAGTTATTAATATGCTGCTGGAGGAGCTGCCGAAGGTTGAAGCTTTGGATAACGCCAGCGTTAAGGCTCTGTTTAAACAGATTCAAAAGGCTACCAAGCTGAAGGGCAAGGACGTATTCATGCCGATTCGCGTGGCCTTGACGGGCAACCAGCACGGTCCGGAGCTGGCGGCTATGGTGCCGCTGCTGGGCGCAGAGCGCACGGCTAAGAGAATTAAGGCCAGCATGGCAAAAGCCGGCGTAACGCTGTAAGCTGAAAAGCGACAGAAGGAGATGTACAATGTCTATTAAAGTTTATAATACATTGACGAAGCAGAAAGAAGAATTTGTACCTATCAATCCCGGTAAGGCTAATATCTATGTGTGCGGCGTAACGCCTTACAATCATCCCCATGTGGGCAATGCCCGTCCCTTTGTTACCTGGGACGTTATCCGCCGCTTTTTGGAGCATGAGGGCTACGACGTTACTCATGTGCAGAACTTTACTGATGTAGACGACAAAATTATCAATACTGCCAATAAAGAGGGCGTGCAGTGGTACGATATCTGCAACCGTTACATTGATTCCTATTTTGAGGTAATGGATAAGCTCAACGTGCGCCGGGCTCATGTTTATCCCCGCGTATCCGAGCATATCGAGGATATTATTAAAACTGTACAAGCATTAATCGATAACGGTTATGCCTATGTTGTGGACGGCGACGTTTTCTACAGCGTGGAAAAATTCAAATATTACGGGCAGCTGTCCGGACGCAATCTGGAGGATATGCTGGCTGGCGCCCGCGTAGACGTGGACGACCGCAAGCGCAATCCTATGGATTTTGCTTTGTGGAAATCGGCTAAGCCGGGCGAACCCTCCTGGGACAGCCCTTGGGGCAAAGGCCGTCCCGGCTGGCACATCGAATGCTCGACCATGAGCATGAAGTATTTGGGAGAAACCTTCGACTTCCATGGCGGCGGCAGCGACCTTATCTTCCCGCACCATGAAAATGAAATAGCGCAATCTGAGGGCTGCACCGGCTGCCATCCTTTTGTGCATTATTGGCTGCATAACGGCTTTATTACTGTAAATGAAGAAAAAATGTCCAAATCTCTGGGCAATTTCTTCATGGTTATCGATATTCTTGAGCATTATGACCCGGAAACACTGCGTTTCTTCATCGTATCCACCCATTACCGCAGTCCGTTGGACTTCAGCGACGCTCGTTTGACGGAAGCACAGAAGAGCCTGGCTCGCTTGCGTCAGGCCCAGGAAACCTTGGGCGAGCTGGCCGCTATGATGAGCGCAGGCCCGACGGAAGCAAGCCTGGAGCTGCGCGCTAAAGCCCGCGAGCTGCGCGAGGCCTTTATGGAGGCTATGCGCGACGACTTTAATACGGCGCTGGCTATCAGCCATATGTTTGCGCTGGCTAAGGAAATCAATATTTACCATAAAGCAATCACTGACGCCGCTGTTAAGCCGGACGGCAAGCTGGTTGCTGTTCTGGACGAGGTATTCAGCGAAATGTGCTCCATCATCGGCGTATTGGAAAAGGCTGCCGCTCCGGCGGAGGCTGCTGCGGATGACAGCAAGGAAGCCGAGCTGGTAGAGTTGCTGATTAATATGCGTCAGGAGGCCCGCAAGGCTAAGAATTACGCCTTGGCCGACGAACTGCGCAATAAACTGGGCGCTATCGGCATCGTTTTGCAGGATACTCCGCAAGGCGTAAAATGGTCTAAACAATGAAATTTGCACAATATCAGATATTGAAGGAACATGCGCTGGCTGCTTGTAAAGCGGCCGGCGCAGACTTTCCTGCCGCCAAACAGCTGAACCCTATTTTGTTGGCGTATATCGGCGACGTGGTTTTTTCTATGTATATTCGGCTGCGTCTTTTGCCTGTTTCCAGTCATGTGCGTATCGTAAATGACCTGGGCGCCAAAATGGTGTCGGCTGTTTATCAATGTCAGGCGATGACGGAACTGAAAGCAAGACTGACGCCGGAGGAGGAAGCAGTTTTTCGCCGGGGGCGCAACGCTAAATCCCAGGTGCCGAAAAGCGCTTCCGTTTATGAATACAGAATGGCTACGGCCTTTGAAGCCTTGCTTGGCTATTTATTTTTGGAGGAGCAGGAGCAGCGTCTGCACGAGCTGTTGGACGAGTCCTTTGTTATTATTACAGAAAGAATACAGGCAGCTAAAAAGAAGGAGGATTGAATATGAATATGCATGTAAAATTGGTACGTCATACGCCGGAGCCGGAGCGCACGGTAGCCATGAGCGCCCGTTTGTGCTATTCGCCTATTGGCGCGGCGCAGCTGGAGGAACGCATCAGCGACGAGCAGGCGGCTAATTTGGTGCGCCGGTTAGTCAGCATGGGGCATTTATCCACGCTGGAACACGTTACCTTTACCTTTGCTATTGAAGGCGTGTCCCGCGTGCTGACCCATCAGCTGGTACGCCACCGCATTGCCTCCTATTCCCAGCAATCCCAGCGCTATGTGAAGGAGCATGACTTTGAAACTATTCTTCCGCCTTCTATTGCCGCTAATGACGCAGCCAAGGCTAAATTTGCCGCGCTGATGGAGGAAATTCAGTCCTTGTACAATGAATTTACCGAAGCAGGTATTCCTGCGGAGGACGCGCGTTATATTCTGCCGAACGCAACGGAAACAAAGATTGTCTGCACCTTTAACGCACGTTCGCTGCTGAACTTTTTCAGCCTGCGCTGCTGTACCCGCGCTCAATGGGAAATAAGAGCGTTGGCTAATAAAATGCTGGCCGAATGCCAGAAGGTAGCGCCGGTGATTTTTGAAAACGCAGGGCCGACCTGCGTATCCGAGGGCGTGTGCCACGAGGGCGCTATGTCCTGCGGCAGATTGCAGGCTATTTTAGCGCAGCGGGCTAAAGAGCAGGCTGCTAAATAAAGGAGGACAGGCTATGACTCAGCAAGCAAGCGACGTGATTGCCGGCCGTAACGCTGTATCCGAAGCGCTGCGGGGGCAGCGTTCTATCAATAAGATTTTAATACAGGAGGGCGCGAGGGGCGGCAGTCTGGGCGAGCTGGTTGCCGCTGCGAAAAATAAGGGCGTGCCTGTGGAAATAGTTAAGGCTGAAAGGCTGGATAAGCTGGCGCTGGGACTGCGGCATCAGGGAGTTGCCGCTTTGGCCGCCCCTATCGCCTTTCAAAGCTTGGACGATGTTTTTGCCAAAGCTGCGGCCAAGGACGAGCCGCCATTTTTGCTGCTGCTGGACGAGCTGCAGGACCCGCAGAATGTGGGCGCGCTGCTGCGTACTGCCGACGCTGCCGGAGTGCATGGGGTTTTGCTGCCGCGCCGCCGCAGCTGTCCGTTAAACGCGACTGTGGCTAAAATTTCTGCCGGAGCGGTGGAGTATGTGCCGGTGGTGCAAATCGGCAATATTGCTCAGGCTATCGACGAATTGAAGCAGCGGGGCTGTTGGGTTGTCGGCGCTGATATGGACGGCGTGGATTTTTATGCCGCCAATATGACGGGGCCTATCGTTTTGGTTATTGGCGCCGAGGGCAAGGGCATTGGCCGTCTGGTTAAGCAAAAGTGCGACGATATCGTCAGCATTCCTATGAATGGCGGCGTCAATTCCCTGAACGCTTCCAATGCGGGCGCAGTGCTGATGTACGAGGTTGTGCGCCAGCGCCGTTTATTTCAGTGAGGTATAAAGCATGGGCGAATACCTGATTGTGGACGGCTATAATGTAATCAACGCTTGGAAGGAATTTGCCCAGCTGCGGCAAACGAGCCTGGAGCATGCCCGCGAGCTGTTAATCGCCGGAGTATCCGAATACGCGGCCTTTAAGGGATACCGTGCCATTGTGGTTTTCGACGCGCAGGAGGTGGCCGGTGCTGCCGCTGTGGAAACGGTGCACGGCATTCAGGTGGTTTATACCAATGAAGGAGAAACCGCCGATTCGTGGATTGAACGGCGGGCCTACGAGCTTGGTCGCGGCGTTGGCAGGGCCAAGGTTTTTGTTGTGACCAGCGATTATGCCGAGCAAATAAATATTTTAGGCGCCGGAGCGTACCGCATTTCCGCCCGCGAATTTCGCGAGGATTATTTGAAGGCAAAAAAAGAAATAGCCGCCCGCTTACGCATACCCGACCGCGCGCTGAACCGCAACGAGCTGGGCGGACGCATTAACGGCCAGGTGCTGGAGCATCTGGAAAAATTACGCCGCCGCAAAAGTTGACGGCGCGGGCTATACAGGATATAATAAAAAAGTATTATTCTTTAGAAGACCCATACGGAGGAAATGTAGTTTATGACCACAGATACGGAAAAGAAAAACGATCCTTACGAAGCTTTTGTTGATAAGCAGGATGAGGAAATCGTTTTAGATGCCCAGCTTAACGATAATGTACTGGCGCAGGAGTATTTGCTGCATAAATACAGAAACTTTGTCAGAGCCAAGGCGCGCAGCTATTTTTTAATCGGCGCAGAGCGGGAGGATATTATTCAGGAGGGTATGATCGGCCTTTATAAGGCTATTCGTGACTTCCGGGGAGATAAGCAGGCGTCCTTTCGCGCCTTTGCGGAGCTGTGCGTAACCAGGCAGATTATTACCGCTATTAAAACGGCGACTAGGCAAAAGCACATTCCGCTGAACTCCTACGTTTCTCTTAATAAGCCTATTTACGAGGAGGACAGCGACCGTACTCTGCTGGATATTATCAGCGGCGTGCGCGTAGCCAATCCCGAAGATATGGTCATCAGCAGGGAGGAATTCAGCGATATTGAAAATAAAATGAATAATATTCTCAGCGATCTGGAATGGAAGGTGCTGATGAGCTATCTGGACGGCAAGTCCTATCAGGAAATTGCCGCAGAGCTCGACCGGCACATCAAATCCATAGATAATGCTTTGCAGCGCGTTAAACGCAAGCTGGAAAAGTATATTGTCAGCAAGGGGGATATTACTGATCTGCGGACCGTTTACAGCGGCCTTTTGGCCATCGACCCTTATGACCGCTTTAAGGGCAAGGACTCTAAAAACAGCTGATTACTGATAAAACTGTAACAGTACCATACATCATTTTGCAATTTTCAGAATGGTGTATTTTTTTTAAAGGATTTTAGCGGCTTTCAGCGAATAGAATAGGTAACAATTTGATTTGATAATATTAACACTTCGGTGTCATAGGAGGTTTTTCAAATGAATCAAGTAGAAGAATTGTTAAAGGTAGTCGAGCAGGCTCAAGCCGACAAGGGCAACGTAGTTATCGTTACCGGCAAACCGGGCAGCGGCAAGAGCAAAGTGCTGCGCGAAGCGGCTGAAACGAAGAAATGGACCTATGTAGACTGCCGTATGCTGATCAGCGAGGAATTTTTGGCTATCCCTGCCGCTGACAGAGGCTTGTACGCTCCCGATATGTTTGCTGAAATTCTGGAAAGCTACAATGCAGACGTTATTATTCTGGACAGACTGCAAACCCTGTTTGTGCCTGTATTCCACATTAACACCGACAGCCTCATGCGCAAGCTGAGCAAGAAATTTACCATTATCACCGCATGGCCCGGCTATATTGAAAACGGCAATCTGTGCTATGATAAATTTGACGGCACGGAAGCTATCCGCATCAGCCCCGACGGCTTCAAGATTTGGAACGTAGAATAAGCTGAAGAATTTATTCTGTAATATAGCGGAGGCAAGGCATGGCTCAAAAAAAGCGTCGTTTTGCAGTTCTGACGGGCGGTGGCGACTGCCCCGGCTTGAACGCCGTTATCAGAGCCGTAGTAAAAACCTTTTTGCAGAATGACTGCGAGGTATACGGAGTTCTGAACGGGTTTAACGGACTGGTCAATGATAATTTGCAGTTAATGGATTATGCCAGCGTTTCGGGGATTCTGCCCCGCGGCGGCACTATTTTAGGCACTACCAACCGCGATAATCCGTTTCGTTTCGCTGTGGAAAAAGAGAACGGCGAAATTGTCTATGAGGATATGCGGGATAAGGTGCTGGAAAACCTGCGTAAGTATGATATTGAAGCCCTGGTTGTTATCGGCGGCGACGGCAGCCTGAATATCGGCGCGCAATTGGCACGGGAGTGCGGCATTAAGGTAGTAGGCGTGCCTAAGACTATAGACAACGACCTGCCGTGTACCGAGCGTACCTTTGGCTTTGACACGGCTATGGCCATGGCGACGGAAGCTTTGGACAGACTGCATACTACGGCGGAATCCCATCACCGGGTTATGGTTTTGGAGGTTATGGGCCGTTATGCCGGCTGGATTGCTTTGCACAGCGGCATTGCCGGCGGCGCAGACGTTATTCTGCTGCCGGAAATTCCCTATAAGCTGGATAAGGTGCTGGAAAAAATACAGCAGCGGAAGCAGGCAGGCAAAAATTTCAGCATCGTTGTCGTAGCGGAGGGCGCTAAGCCTGAGGGCGGCGAAATGTCCGTAGCCAGAGTAGTTAAGGGCAGCTTTGAGCCTATCAGACTAGGCGGTATTGGCGATAAGGTGGCGCGCGAAATTGAAGAGCGTACGGAAATAGAAGCACGTTGTACGGTATTGGGTTATTTGCAGCGCGGCGGTTCGCCTACAGCCTTTGACAGAGTATTATCTACCCGCTATGGCGTTGCGGCAGCCGAGGCGTGCCTGCGCGGCGAGTATAATGTTATGGTTTCTTTGTACCACGACAAAATCGTAACCGTTTATATTCAAAAAGCGGCTTCCAAACCGCAGCAGGTGCCGGTGGACAGCGAAATTATCCGCACAGGCCGGCAAGTGGGAATTTGCTTTGGCGATTAATTAAGAACGAAAAATTAATTTTTGATTCATTTAAAAAGTATATAATAAGAGACAGTCCGGGCGGGCTGTCTCTTATTTTTGCTGTGGCAAAGAATGGCTGCGCTTGAAGTAAAAAATATGTAATATGTATGGCTGATAATTGCATATTCTGCTGTTTCAGAGTATAATATATAAGATTAACAAATTTGAAAGGATGTTAGTATGGAACAATACCTTGTTGCTGTTGTAGTTGGTATCGTAGAAGGCTTAACCGAATTTTTGCCGGTTTCTTCTACCGGGCATATGATTATCGTAGGTCATTTATTGGGCCTTGACGGTCATGTTGCGGATGTCTTTGACGTATTCGTTCAGTTGGGCGCAATTTTATCCGTTATCTTTATTTATAAAGAGCGTTTTTACCGTTTCTTTACTAAGGATGGCTGGGATATGCATAAGGGCCTGTCTGTGTGGCACATTGCTGCCGGTATCGTGCCGGTCATGGCAGTGGCCTATGTGGGATATTCTTATATTAAGCAATATCTGTTTTCTCCTTTTACCGTGGCCATCGGCTTGGTATTGGGCGGCTTGCTGCTGATGCTGGCAGAGCGTTTAACTAAAGGACGTGAAGCGGAATTGGTTGACGATGTGGATAAAATAAGCATCAGACAAGCGCTGTGGGTGGGCGTGTTCCAATTTCTGTCCTTGTGGCCCGGCTTTTCCCGCAGTGGCAGTACTATTGCCGGCGGTTTAATCGTGGGGCTTTCGCGTCAGGCTGCGGCCAGCTATACCTTCCTTATAGCGGTTCCCTTGATGTTTGTGGCCTGTACCTATGATTTGCTGAAGAATCTGGCTTACTTAAATCAGGATGACTTGGTTGTCTTGGGCATAGGCTTTGTAGTATCCTTTTTTGTAGCGTATTGGTCGGTGCTGTGGTTCCTTAAATTCCTGCATAAATACGATTTGACAAGCTTTGCCTGGTATCGTATTGCCTTGGCCTTTGTTACCTATTGGTATTTTTATATGTAAGATGAACGAAAATCTTGGCAGATAAATCCGGCTTGACAAAGCGGCAGGTATCCATTATAATGATTCGTGTATAAATTTATATTGATGATGCTGGCATAGCTCAATAGGCAGAGCAGCTGATTTGTAATCAGCAGGTTGTGGGTTCGATTCCTATTGCCAGCTCCAATGAAAATTAATCCCTCGGTAAAAGCCGGGGGATTTTTTGGAGTCGCTGCGCAGTCAGACGGAATAAATTTAAAGTTAGGATTGCTTGTTGAGCTGCAGGAAAAAGTGTAAAACTTTTTACGCAAACCTGTTGACAAATTGGCTGGAATCCTGTATAATTCTTTTTGTCGCAAACGGAGAGGTTCCCGAGTGGTTAAAGGGAGCAGACTGTAAATCTGCCGCGTTTCGCTTCGTTGGTTCGAATCCAACCCTCTCCACCAACCTTTCATCGCGGGGTGGAGCAGTTGGTAGCTCGTCGGGCTCATAACCCGAAGGTCGGTGGTTCAAGTCCGCCCCCCGCAACCAAAATATGCTGATGTAGCTCAGTCGGCAGAGCGTATCCTTGGTAAGGATAAGGTCACCAGTTCAATCCTGGTCATCAGCTCCAATTAAATAATTAGCGTTGGCATTAGATATATCCTGTAAGAGCACATCTGCGGAAGCGCTAGAGGTGCTGGATAACAAGGAACAGCAAGCCTTGCGAAGCGAGAGCGTACTGGAGGTACGCTGAGCGAGCAAACGCAGCTGTGACGCAGGAAGGCAGTGCCTATAACGCTTCTAGCTTGGCGGCGTAGCTCAGTTGGCTAGAGCATGCGGTTCATACCCGCAGTGTCCGCGGTTCGAATCCGTGCGCCGCCACCAAAAAGAAAGCGAGACTTCCGAAAAGGAAGTCTTTTTTGTATGCCAGTTGGCGGCAAAGGTATTAGAGGCGTAGGTAGCTTCACAATATTTTAACTCTGTAAGGACGTTAAATTTGGTTTCAAAAGTTAATTGTTCGCTGATATCAATAAACGGATTACGCTCACAGAAGAATATTTAACAATGTGTGCAGCGATATCTACGTTGCTGGTAATAGATTACACATGAACGGTTTGCAAGAATAGAATGTGTAAGTTTTCTGGAATAATAGCCATGAACTTTTGTAAGAGATTTGCAGGTGGGGCATAGTATTAAAGTAGTGGCTAGTTTTATATTAAAAATAGAACATAAAATTCTTAATCAGGCGATTTTAGCAACATTAGAAGTATGATTATACTAAATTATTTCAGAAAATTACAATAATTATTTCTAAGCTTTTTCAACGCCAACTCCACAAGGCTTTTAAACTCGGTAGTAGTAAAGGTGCGGTATTATTTTTTCTTGTTTTTGTCAATGCTTATCGCCTTTTAAGGGTTACAGGGAGCATTGCGCTTTGTGCCTTGAATATGACGGAATTCCGTACTGTACTACATTGGCGCTCAATATGCCTATTATAAACAGTTTCCAATACAGCTGGGCAAGAAGAATAACATTTCAGTAGCAAGACGCAGAAACAAAAGCAAAATACCAGCCAAAAGGTCTTGCGAGGGGGGGCAGATGTGCTAAAATATAAGCGAGCATGATTTTAGATTTGCTTAGGTTTATAATTCATGGTGCATAAAATTCAAATACGAATATTTGGAGATGGAGAGTAGGCGTGGCTAGGAATTGGGGAAATGGGTTGAAAGCTGTGTTTGACTACGCTTTGACAGCAGTGGGGACGATTTGCATCAGTCCGCTGTTGGTTTATGTGGCGTACAGGATAAAGAAGGATTCTCCCGGTCAGGCTATTTACGACGGCAAGCGCTTGGGAAAGAACGGCGTTTTGTTTAAATGCTATAAATTCCGCAGTATGTACATCAACGGCGATGCAATTTTAGAAG
>NZ_CAJMEH010000041.1 GCF_905212365.1 uncultured Phascolarctobacterium sp. | reverse complement strand
TGGCGTGGCGGTGGGCCCGGGCCTGGTACTCGCCGGAGAAGTTCAGGTCGATATCGGGCACCTTGTCTCCCCCGAAGCCCAGAAAGGTCTCGAAGGGGATGTTGAAGCCGTCCTTCACATAGGGCGTCCCGCAGACGGGACAGACGGCGTCTGGCATATCCGCGCCGCAGCCAAAGCCCGCACTGCGCTCAGACGCTCGGCCACAGCGTCCGCCGCCATAGGGTAAACCGCGCCGCAGCATTGCCATTCCGGCAGCTCCTCCAACGGAAAGCCCAAAGCCTCGGCGCAGCGCCGCGCCGCAGCGTCCAGCTTTTTGGCTTTCGTGGAAAGCGTACAGCCGGGATAATAATTATAAATCATTCTTCTTCCCTCCTTGCTTGAGGATAGCAAAACAACCTTGACCAAATTGTTTTCCTTATTACTATTCTACACAAACCGTAAATTTACTGCTTGTCTCATAAAAATATTTACAAAAATACGGCAGGCAGGTTTTACCCCGCTCGCCGCATCTATTTTGTCAATATTTACAAAACATTTTTCGATTTTCCGCCAGTCGCTAAGATTACGATATTTTTTAAGCTTTACATACGCCATACCTGCTCTTCTTCACCAGATAAGCATAAAAAATAACCGCCCAGTCGACCAAACTCGCGGTTATTTTTTACTAAAAGTTTGAGGGACAACCGCTTATCGGTAGCACCTTTTTGTATTTACATTATAGCATTAGGCGATTGAAAAGTCAAATAATGCTTGAATCACAGCTTTGCCAAACGCCGCGCCATTATTTCTGCCAATAATCCAGCTTTTGCGTAATGCCGATAGCCGCGGCCTTAAACACAGGGTTCTTACCGGCCTTGCGCTGCGCTACGTAATCGTCCAGCGCACGCAAAGCGGGCGTGCCCAGAATGCAAATAACCGGCAGGTTGATGATGGCCATGCAGCCCATCAGCACGTCGGCCAAATCCCACATCAAGCCCATGCTGGAACCTGCGCCGATGAAAATAACCACGCAGGCGATAACGCGATAGGACAGGACGAAGGTTTTACCCGGCAAACGCTGCAAAATATAAGCGAAGCAATTATCAACATAATACAGATTGCCTAACAAGGTAGTAAAGGCAAACAGTACCATGGATACAGTGATGAACGCTTTAGCGTTAGCGCCCATGCTGGCAGCCAATGCCTCCTGCACATAGGGAGCACCTGCCAGTTCCGGAACGGGAACAACGCCGGAGGACAGGCACATAAAAGCGGTAGCCGTGCAAATCATCAGCGTATCGATAAATACGGACAGCATTTGCACCAGCCCCTGTTTAACTGGATGGGACACGTCCGCGGCAGCGGCAGCGTTAGGAGCGGAGCCCACGCCGGCCTCGTTGCTGTACAGGCCGCGCTTAATGCCGTACATCATGCAGGAGCCGGTCAGGCCGGAGAAAATTGCCTGAAAATCAAAGGCTTCGCTGAAAATATTAGCCAGCACGCCCGGCAGCAGGTCGATATGCAGCAGGGTCAGCACAAAGGCCACGGAAATATAAATAACGCCCATAATTGGGACTAACGTAGAGGTAGCTTTAATCACACGCGTGCCGCCGCCCAGCAAGCACCAGCCTACCAGCACAGCCAGCACTGCGCCGATAATCCACGGCGTAGTAGCCGGGTCGTAGAAGCTGTAAGCAATAAATGTAGATTGCAGATTATAAGCGCACAGCATATTAAAGCCAACGCCGTAAGTAGCAATCAGGGAAATACTGAAAATAACCGCCAAAGTGCGGCTGCCCAAAGCGGTTTCAATATAGTAAGCCGGGCCGCCGTAGCTGCCGTGTTCGCCGCGTTTTTTGTAAATCTGCGCCAGAGTGCTTTCAATGAAAGCGGAAGCGCCGCCAACAACGGCAATAACCCACATCCAAAACACCGCGCCATAGCCGCCCAGGCAAATGGCCGTAGAAATGCCGATAATATTGCCCGTGCCTACGCGCGAAGCTGTGGATACCATCAAAGCCTGAAAGGACGAAACGGCGTGCTCGCCCTTGCCCACCGGTTTTTCCAAAATAACGCGAATCGTTTCCCCCAACAGGCGCGCCTGTATCAGCCGCGTGCGAAAAGTGTAGTACAAGCCCACGCCGATAAGCATAACAATCAGCAGATAGCTGTACATAAAGCCGCTGATTGCTCCAATAATTTCTGCAAACATAGAATCTCCTCCTGCCATTAAAATCCCCTAACATATAGTTTAATTATAACATACAAACGCCGCCTTCGCAGGCGAAAAGCATCGCTGCACTCGAGGTATTTCTGTAAAGGCAATGCTTGCAGCGAGGATAAATGTGCAAAAGTAAAAGAGCCATTCCCACAGGAACGGCTCTCGGAGTAAATTCTAAACGTTCTTCAATTAGAAAGTGAAGGTCAGGTCAGCCCAAACGCGTTGGTCGTCGTCATGGCTGTCCAGTTTATTTTCAGTATCGTAGTAAACTACGGTGCCGACAATATTCTTAGCAAAGGTATAGTTTACGCCTACGCCGTAGCCCTTGAAGCCAGCGCCGTCAAATACATTGGCATCTGTGGTATGCGCTACATAGGTTTGACCGCCCTGGTCATAGTAATTAGCGAAAATGCCCCAGCTATGCGGAGTATCTGCTTCTGCGCCCTTATAGGACAAACCGATTACATAACCGTCGTCGTCTAAATCTTTATCATCCTTGTCATTATGGCTCAAGTCGCCTTTCAGATACATAGCGGACAGGTTTACATCCTCGCCAAAGGTATAATCAGCGCCTACATACCAAATCGCATTATCCCAGCCATCACCTTGTCCAGTAGAAGCAAGGTCTTTAAAGTTTAAATAGCCAGCTGACAGGTTTAATGCGCCGACAGAGCCGCTCAGCTCGCCACCTGCATAATTACCGCCCTCAGAGCCATCTAAAATAGTCAGCTCGTCGGAAGCTTTGCCAGCAAAGCCGGTTACCTTAACCTTATCGCCGTAGGAAATTTCTGCACCGTCAACGCGGGCATCATAGATATTGCCGTTAGCGAAGAAAGCGTTGTAACGGCCGGCAGTTACGTTCAAGCCGCCCAGCTTGCCTTCAACATAAGCGCGTTGGAAGCTGGTGTCCTCATTGCCGCTGTTATCTACAAAATCCTGAGTATTTTCAATCATACCGGTGTAGGACCAATCGTCGTTTACCTGACCGGTAATCCAAATACGGGAACGCAGATCATTTTCAAAGCTTTTATCGTTATTAGAAGCATCAATATCTTTGCTCATGTATTTATAACGAACTTCGCCGGTGATCTTTACATTGTCGGCTTTCTTTTCCAGCTTTGCAACGCGAACGCCCAGAGTATCCAGCTCGTCGGCAAATTCAGCAGCCAGCTTATCTACGTTAGCGCCTTTGGCCATTGCTTTCGCAACGATTTGCGCCATTTCATAACGGGTCATCAGCTTGTCGCCGCCGTAGGTGCCGTCGCCATAGCCATCGATTACGCCGGCAGCAGCCAGCTTGTTAACGCTGTCATATGCCCAGTGACCGGCAGGAACGTCAGAAAACGGATTTGCAGCGTAAGCAGAAGCAGTTACGCCCAATGCCATAGCCATTGCCAGTACCAAAGATTTTTTCATAATAAAGTCCCTCCTCAGGAAAACACTATAAATGCTTTAGCCCTGCCATTCCGCTTAGCCGCGGCCTTATCCGCTGCACGTAAGTTGCCTTGTTTCCTTGCGTTACGTTTAAAGCTCTTGCTAATCGTTAATTGCAGTTAGCTTATGCATTTGCATATATACTATAACACAAACGAGTAAAAGTTGCAAGCGTTAATGGGTATACACATTAATTACTTCATTCGGCTATTAGTATTTAGTCTTATTATAGTACATATATTGTTTCTCGTCAAGACAAAAGAAGCGCCGCGACGAGCGACGCCTAGATATTATTGCCAGCCTGCAAGATTCAATTTAAAACGATGCCGACGGTTTATCAAAACTTGTCAATTTTGACAAATTAAAGGCGGAGGCCGCAGCCCCCGCCTCGTACTTTGCATTTTATTTTTCCCGCAGCGCCCGGTCTATTTCCTGGCGCACAGCGCGTCCAAACTCCTCGTGCTTCCAGTCCCAACGAGCCGTCAGGCTAACGTCGATTTCCTTATCGCTCTTGAGCTTATGCTCGTAGAAAGCGCCGTTCAGACGGTTGTACGCCACAGCCTTGCCCTGCAAATTCAGCTTGGCAATTCGCTCGCCCGGCAGTTGGCGTTCGCGCTTGCTCAATTCGTCCAGCTGCAAAGCGAAAACAATGTCCACATCGCCGTCCCTGGCGATTTGAGCTAAAGCGGCCTGACCGGGCACGGCATTGCCCACGCCGGCCTTTTCTATAGCGGCGGTCAGCGCGTCGTTTTCCACCAGCACAAAGCCCTTTTTGCTTTTCAAAGCGTTAATAGCTTCCTTGTAATAAATCTGAGCCGCTAATTCGTCGCCAGCCACGTTGTTGATTAAGGGCAGCAACGCCACCGTTGCCGCTTCGGCGGCGCCCAAAGCAGGCAGGCTGAAGCACAGCGTCATCAGCGTCAGCAATAAGCAGCGCAATACTTTTCTCATAAACGAATCCTCCTTGAGTAAATTATGTTTCTTCTATTGTAACATAAACCCGCCCCGCCGCCCACAGCCAGGCGAAAATTTCACAACGCCAACGCGCGGCATGGTACAAAAAAGGACTGCCGCAGCAGTCCTTTTTGTAAGCTTCTAATAGTTATCAGAAGAAGAAGAACAATTCGGTGAAGACGGATTGGTCGTCGTTATTGCCAATCTTAGCTTCGGTGTCGTAGTAGTTTACGCACAGTTGAATGTTCTTAGCTAAAGTGTAATCAACGCCTGCGCTCCAGCCTTTGTAACCGCCTTCATCCAAGAACAAAGTGGCGTCGTAGGTCGGGGACAGGATAGCGTTAATCGGTTGATCGTAGTAAGAAGCATGTACGCCCCAAGTATTTGCTACCTCAGCGTCAGCGCCTTTGTAAGCCAGAGTTGCAACAAAGCCGTCTTTGGAAACTTTCTTGTTGTATTTCTTGTCGCTCCACATATATTCGTAAGCCAGGTTCAAATCCTTAGCTACGTCCAAGGAAATACCTACATTATAAATTTCTTTAGAATCAAAAGCGGACTTACCTTTATCAAGAGCGCCATCTTTGTCAAATTTAGGATCAGTTGCAGCATTATCAGCTTTGAAATAGTTAAAGTAACCGTTCACAACGCCAACATTAGCTTCTACACCTGCAACATAAAGACGATCGCCCTCGTCATAAGTCAAGCCGCCATCAATAGCGTCGTAGTCAGCAGCTTTAGCTGCGATACCATAAACCTTTACTTTATCGCCATAAGAAACTTTTACGCCATCTACATAAGAATCGAGGATAGCGCCGGTGGAGGTAACTTCGTCCCAACGGCCTGCATGTACTTGCAAACCGCCGATACGGCCATCTACATAAGCACGAAGGAACTCGGTTTTTTCATCGCCGTTATCGTTATCAAAGTTTTGAGTATTTTGCAGCATAGCGGTGTAGGTCCAGTCGTCGTTTACCTGGCCAGCAATCCACAAACGGGAACGCAGGTCGCCTTTATCATCGCCATTTTCATGGGATTGATAACGGAAACGGGCTTGACCGGTAATTTTTACGTTGTCAGCTTTCTTTTCCAGGTTAGCAACACGAACGCCCAAAGTATCCAGCTCGTCGGCAAATTCAGCTGCCAGCTTATCTACGTTAGCGCCTTTGGCCATTGCTTTCGCTACGATTTGCGCCATTTCATAACGAGTCATCAGCTTATCGCCGCCAAAGGTAGCGTCGCCGTAGCCGTCAATTACGCCGGCAGCAGCCAGCTTGTTTACGCTGTCATAAGCCCAGTGGCCTGCGGGCACGTCGCTAAACGGATTGGCAGCGTAAGCGGAAGCGGTTACGCCCAGCGCCATAGCCATTGCTAAAACTAAAGATTTTTTCATTGTTAATTCCTCCATTTTGGGGTGTGATTTAAAAATCTTACCTGCGCTTTAGCTTTCGCCTGCCAAATGCACATCAGCAGTTTTCCGTAAGAGTTGCCTTGTTTCCTCTACTTTACTCCCGCCAATACGCCTTCAGCCTGCTATTATTAAAGCTAATGTAAAATTTTTATGGAGTTATTGTAACACACTTTAGTATTGTGCGCAAGTCCTTGACGCATGTATACAATTTATTTTCGCGTGACAGTGTACCTCTATACATAATTTATGCACAATTAGGAATTTATCCGCATTGTAAAATACAGACGCCCCTCTTTCTGTCCGCAAAACGCGCACATCAGCGCGTAAGGCCAAGCTCGTTAAGCAAAGCGTAAAAAAAGAGGCCGCCGCAGCGGCCCCTGAAAAAAATGATGCGTTTATTTTTTTATTTGTCGCGCAGCATACGGTCGATTTCTACGCGCACAGTACGGCCCCACTCTTCGTGTACCCAATCCCAACGGCTGGTCAAGGCTTCGGGAATAACCTTGTCGTTGTACAGGCGGTGCTCGTAGGCTTTGCCGGTCAGCTTATTATAAGAAACGGCGTAGCCCTGCAAATCCAGCTGCAGCTTGCGCTCTTCGCTGGAATCGATAATACTATCCTTCAGCTTGTCCAGCTGAATAGCAATAACGATGTCCACGTCGCCGTCCTTAGCGATTTTAGCTAGGGTTGCAGCATTAGGAACCTTATTGCCAATCTTAGCGGCGTCGATAACAGCGGTCAGCTTATCGTTTTCTACCATGTAGAAGCCTTTTTTAGCATTGATAGCGGCAATAGCATTTTTATAAAACACTTGATTTGCCAGCTCATCGCCCTGAACATTATTAATCAGGGGAATCAACGCAATACCGGCTGCTTCTGCCGCGCCAAAACAAGGAACGCTGAAGCACAGAGCCATAACAGCCATCAACAAATAGCGATACAGTTTTTTCATTTTAATTCCTCCAGACGCATTATTAGTAAATGCTAAAATACATACTTATTGTAGCACAAAACCGCAGTAAAAGACAGTATTTCAGAAATTTTTTCTGACTGAACAGTCAATTTCCTGCTCTCCTATCCGTCGTCCGCCATAATTTCATAACAGGTAATTGCAATATTGAATCCATGCCTGAGGTACGGTATAATTGATTGCAGACATCACCAAGCATAAGCTTTGGCTGCTTTGCTTACCCGCTAATTATCTAAAAGAAAGAAGGTTCCTAATATGCCAGAAGTTTTGCAGACGGGCCTTACAGGCTCCGCCGTAACCGCCGTTACCGACGCCAACACCGCCGCCGCTATGAAAAGCGGCAATCTGAAAGTTTTTGCCACGCCGTCCATGTGCGCTTTGATGGAGGAAGCGGCCTGCGCCGCCGTTAACGGCCATTTAGAAAATGGCAGCGGCACCGTAGGCGTCAGCCTGAATATTACGCACGACCGTGCTACCGCCTTAGGCGATACGGTAACGGCAACAGCAACGCTTACTGCGGTAGAAGGCCGTAAGCTGACCTTCAGCGTCGAAGCTAAAGATAGCAAAGGCGTCATCGGCAAAGGCTCCCATGAACGCTTTGTCATCAACAACGCCAAATTTATGGCGAAAGCAAAGCAGTAAAAGCCCGGCAAAACATGATTAAATCCTGTGCTTGTATCACAAGTACAGGATTTTTCTTTTAACTATTTAAGCAAACGCCCGCCCATATCGCGCACCAAAACATACATCATCATATACGCGCCAAATTCCGCCAGCTCCTCGCCAACCTGCCCGTGGAAACCGCTGAAAGCTGCTTTCTCGCCAACCCAGGACATAAAAATAAAGAGCAGCAGCAAAACAAAGGATTTAGCAGGCAGCTTAACGAACGCCAGCGCCCGCCAAACCTTCGCCTTATACAGCGCAACCAATAAAGCCAGAATCAAAACCGCGACCATGGGATGTACCAGCTGGCCATATAATTCCATTTCACTATATTGGATGCTGCCGCCGTTCGCTCCCGAAAAAAACACGCGGCCCCAGTTGACCTCGCGCATAATTAACAGAAAATAATAAATCATGCCCGCATTCCACAAAGAAAGAGCTCTACCCCCCCAATTTTCCTGCGGACACCTTCGCATTTTATAACAATAATACAGGCCGCCAAAAAGCCACAGCATCTGCAAATTTTCAATAATTCCGTTCTCATTGCCAACCCACTCCGGCAATATCGCCTCCAAAGCGAACATGACAATAAAATAACACCAACCTGCTTTAAACCAAGTATCCTTACGAAACATTCTTCTCCATCCTTCACTGACTGATAAGTCAATATGGGTATATTATAGCATAGAACGTTTATTTTGCCTACAAATTTCTTTAGGAAAGCAAAACGCCTGCGGATAAAGGCTGCATTCGCGCCTATACCCGCAGACATTTTAACCTGCAATTTATTTACTTCACGATAGCCTGATAGCATTCCGGCCGCCGGTCGCGGAACAAGCCCCAGCTCAAACGATCCTCCGCCAAAGCGTCCAAATCGTATTCTGTCAGCAAAATTTCCTCCCGGTCGCGGCTGGCGTCCTGCACCAGCGCGCCCGTGCCGTCCGTCATAAAGGAGGAGCCGTAAAATTCCAAAGCCGAACGCTGGCCGCCGTTAGCCTCGCAGGGCTCCACCCGCTCCAAGCCGATACGGTTAGCCGCAATTACCGGCATTAAATTCGCCGCGCTATGGCCCTGCATCACCCGCCGCCAATGGGGCATACTGTCCGTTGCCAAAATAGGCTCCGAGCCGATAGCCGTAGGATACAGCAGCAGCTCCGCGCCGCCCAACGCCAGACAGCGCGCCGTTTCGCTGAACCATTGGTCCCAGCAAATGCCGATGCCGATTTTGCCGTAACGGGTCGCAAAAGCCTTAAAGCCGGTGTTGCCCGGTTTGAAGTAAAATTTTTCCTGATAAAAATGATCGTCGGGAATATGCGTTTTGCGGTACACGCCCAGCACCTCGCCGCCCGCGTCGACGCAGGCGATGGAATTATACAGCTGATTTACGTCCCGCTCAAAAAAGCTGATGGGCAGAACAATCTGCAGCTCCTGCGCCAAGCGCCGCCCCAGCTGCACCGCAGGATTTTCTGCCAGCGGCAGCGCGTACTGGTAATACTCATAACGGCGCTCCTGACAAAAATAGAGCCGTTCCCACAGCTCCGGCAGCAAAACCAGCTGCGCGCCCTGAGCCGCAGCGCTGCGCACCAGCTCTTCGGCATGACGCAGATTATCCTCCACGCTCGCGGCACAGCGCAGCTGTACCGCAGCCACCTTAATTTTTCTCATAAGCCTGCTCCTTCCGGAATTTGCTGCGTAATACAATGGATGTTGCCGCCGCCGGTCAAAATCGCCCGCGCCGGCAGCTGCACAATTTTACGCTCCGGGCACAGCCGCGCCAAAATAGCCGCCGCCCGCGCGTCGCTGGCAGCATTCTCGCCGCCAAAGGCAGGCAGCACCACGCTGTCGTTGCTGAAATAAAAATTTACATAGGACGCCGCCAGGCGTTCCCCCGCCTCGCGCATATCCTCGCCCTCGGCAAATTCAAAGCCCGCCACTTCGTCGGCCTCGACGCACACCGGCACGTCGGGAACGGGCAGCTTATGCACAAGCAGCCTGCGCCCTTTAGCGTCCGTCTCCTGTTCCAAATAACGCAGGCAGGCTTCGCTCAAGGGATACTGAGGATCGTCCTGCTTATCCGTCCACGCCAGCACCACCTCGCCCGGACGGATAAAAGCGCAGACATTATCCACATGCTCGTTGGTTTCATCATTATAAATGCCGCGCGGCAGCCACAGCACCTTTTTAGCGCCCAAATAAAGCTTTAATTTTTCTTCTATTTCTTCTTTAGTAAGTTCGGGATTGCGCCCGGCGCTCAAAAGGCAGGCTTCCGTTACCATAACGGTGCCTTCGCCGTCGCAGTGAATAGAACCGCCCTCCAACACAAAGGGAGCTGCGTCGTACAGCTCATAGCCGACCTTATCTGCAAAAGCCGCGGCAAAAGCGTCGTCCTGCCGCCAGTCAGGATAAAGGCCGTCCACCGTGCCGCCCCAGGCGTTAAAGCTCCAGTTGACGCCGCGCACCTGCCTGCCGCCTGCACTATCGCGCACCACAAAGGTGGGACCTATATCGCGGGCCCAGCTGTCGTCCGTTGCAACGGGCAGCAATGTAACATTATCCACGCCGCTGAGCATGGCCTCCGCCCGCGCCCAATGCTCGCGACCGCAAGCCACATAAACCTTTTCGCTGGCAGCGATAGCCTTAATCACCGCCGTAAAAGCCGCGCAGGCCTTCTCCGCGCCAAAGCTCCAGGAGCCGGGGCGCTGGGGCCAGACGATGATGCAGCCAGCATGGCGTTCAAACTCGCCCGGCATATGGAAGCCGTCGCCTTTGGGCGTAAATTTTTTATCGATCATGACAAACGTCCTTTAAAATCCTCATACCCGAAACGGCGTACCACCTCAGTGCTGCCGTCGGAGCGCAGCAGCACAATATCCGGCAGTGGCAAGCCGTTGAAGGTGTTATTCTTCACCATAGTATAAATCGCCATATCGGCAAAAAC
The DNA here is from genome assembly GCF_905212365.1 of uncultured Phascolarctobacterium sp. GTDB lineage: Bacteria > Bacillota > Negativicutes > Acidaminococcales > Acidaminococcaceae > Phascolarctobacterium_A. The sequence goes on along the minus strand of NZ_CAJMEH010000041.1, from coordinate 8,106 downwards.
CAGCTTATCGCCAACCTGCACCGGCTCTGCAAAGCTGTAATCGCCAATCACGTCGCCTGCCAGACAGGTCATGGACGACAAGCGATAGGTATAGGGCTTTTCACCTGCGGCAAAGCCGCCCAACAGCGGCGGACGGTAAGGCATCTCCAAAACATCCGGCATATGGCAGGCAGCGGAAGCGTCCAAAATCAGGATATCCAGACCGTTATGCACAATGTCCAGCACCTCCGTCACCAAATAACCGGCGTTCAGTGCCACCGCTTCGCCCGGCTCCAGGTAAACCTCTACGCCATAGGTCGCTTTAATATACTTAATCAGTTCCAGCAAAGCCTGCAAATCGTAATCGGTGCGGGTAATGTGGTGCCCGCCGCCCAAATTCAGCCATTTCAGTTGCGGCAGGAATTTGCCGAAGCTTTTTTCAAAAGCCTTAAAGGTAGCAACTAAATCATCGGCATTTTGCTCGCATAAGGTATGGAAGTGTAAGCCGTCAATCCCCTCCGGCAGCTCCTCAGGGAAATTGGCCAGCGTTACGCCCAGCCGCGAGCCGTAAGCGCAGGGGTCGTAAATAGCGTGCTCGCCGCCCTGCGTCGAGCATTCCGGGTTGATGCGCAGGCCCATGCTGACATTAGCCGCAGCGCATACTCCCTTATGCTTCTCAAACTGCGCCAGCGAATTAAAAATCACATGGTCGCAAATCTGCACCAGCTCCCGCATATCCTCGTCCTTAAAGGCCGGTGCGAAAACATGGTTTTCCTTGCCCATTTCCTCATGGCCTAAACGCGCTTCGTAAATGCCGCTGGCCGTAGTCCCCGCCAAATACTTCCCCATCAACGGGTACAAACGGAACATAGAAAAGCATTTCTGCGCCAGCAAAATGCGGCAGCCCGTTTCCTGCTGCACATATTGCAGCAGCTCTAAATTTTTTATCAGCTTGGCCTCGTCCACAACGTAACAGGGCGTGCGCAAATCTTTCAAAGCCTGCATTTTATTCTACCACGGTCGGGTTTTCATCGACTACCCACGGCAGGCCGTATTGATTGAGCATCTCCATATACGGATCGGGGTCGAATTCTTCCACGTTAAATACGCCCTTGCCCTGCCACTTTTTGGTAACTACCAAAGCCGTGCCAATCATAGCCGGTACGCCGGTAGTGTAGCTGATAGCCTGAGAGCCGACCTCCTTGTAGCATTCCTGATGGTCGCAGACATTATAAATGTAGATAGTCTTTTTCTTGCCATCCTTCGTGCCGGTAAAAATGCAGCCGATATTGGTCTTGCCCACAGTGCGGGGGCCCAAAGACGCCGGGTCGGGCAGCAAGGCTTTCAGGAACTGGATGGGCACAATTTCATGGCCTTCATAATTGATAGGCGTAGTGGACAGCATGCCCACGTTCTCCAAACATTTCATATGCGTCAGGTAGCTTTGACCAAAGGTCATAAAGAAACGGATACGCTTTACGCCGGGAATATTTTTAGCCAGGGACTCAATTTCCTCGTGGTGCAGCAAATACATATCCTTCATGCCTACCTGCGGGAAATCGTACTCGCGTTTAATGGACATAGCGGGGATTTCCACCCACTTGCCGTTTTCCCAATAGGAGCCGGGAGCGGAAACCTCGCGCAGATTGATTTCAGGGTTGAAATTGGTAGCGAAAGGATACCCGTGATCGCCGCCGTTGCAGTCCAGAATATCGATAGTTTCAATTTCGTCAAAGTAATGCTTTAAAGCGTAAGCGGAAAAAACGCTGGTTACGCCCGGGTCAAAGCCGGTGCCCAGCAGCGCCATAATGCCTGCTTCCGCAAATTTTTCTTTATAAGCCCATTGCCAGGAATAGTCGAAATAAGCGGAAAAGCCTTCCTCCTCGCAGCGCTTGTCATAAACGGCGCGCCATGCGGGGTCGTCGATATTTTCCGGCTCGTAGTTAGCGGTATCGATATAGTCCACCTTGCATTCCAGGCAGGCGTCCATAATGGTCAAATCCTGATAGGGCAGAGCCACGTTCAGCACTGCGTCCGGCTGATAAGCTTTAATCAAAGCCACCAGCTCATCCTTCTTATCAGCGTCCACCTGCGCCGTAGTAATGACGGTGGAGGTAGTGGGCTGCAATTTTTCCTTAACAGCATCGCATTTTGCCTTAGTACGGCTGGCAATGCACAGCTCCGTGAATACGCTGCTGTTCTGGCAGCATTTAGCAATAGCTACGCCGGCAACGCCGCCGCAGCCGATAACCAATAATTTACTCATAATCTTCATCTCCTTATCTTATTTAAATTTATGTATATTGGGTAGAACAATACTCCCTCAGTCATTTTGCTACGCAAAATGCCAGCTCCCTCAAAGAGGGAGCAAAAATATAATTGAAGTGCCAAATACAACGCTCCTACTTCTCAAGAGCGGTCAGAAGAAGGCAGATACGCAAAAGGGCGACGACGGCAACTATACTGCAATCCTTACAACGCACATTAGAAGTGCCGGATAACAAGGAACAGCGCGGTGGATGCAGCGAAGGCGTACTAAAATGTACGTCGAGCAAATCCACAAGCTGTGACGCAGGAAGACGGTGCTTATAATGCGCGTTGCTTATTTTTCTTCTTCTTCGAGCATATCTTCAACATATTTTGGAAGCATAAAGGCTCCCTTATGCAGATTGGCCGAATAATACCAGGTCTTAATGCCCCGCGCCTTCCACTTCACCGGGTCAAAATCCTTCAGCGGATGATATTTTTTAGAAGCGAAGCCAAAGAGCCAGTACCCGGAAGGACAGGTAGGAATAGCCGCCTGATAAACGCGGCTGATGGGAAAGCTGTGGCTGGCCTTGCGGTGCATAGCGCGGCAGGTTTCCTCGTCCTCATCGTAGAAGGGACTGCCATGCTGATAAACCATGATGCCGTCCTCCTTCAGCGCGCGGTAACAGTTGCCGTAAAATTCCTTGGTGAACAACCCCGCTGCATGGCCTAACGGGTCGATAGCGTCGTTGATGATAAGGTCGTACTCGTTGACCTTCGCCCGCAGAAAGCGCAGGCCGTTGGCGTTGAACACCGTCACGCGCCTGTCGTCCAGACCTATGGCGTTGTCCGGGAAAAAGTCGCGGCAGACATCGATAAAAACATGGTCCGTTTCCACCACGTCTATGGCCTCGATTTCAGGATAGTGGGACAGCTCGCGGGCCACGCCGCCGTCGCCGCCGCCGATAACCAGCACCTTGCGCACGCCGGGATGCACGGCCATGGGCACGTGCACAATCATTTCGTCATAGACGAACTCGTCCTTTTCGGAAAAGACGATGCTGCCGTCGCAGCTGATGAAGCGGCCAAATTCCTTGGATTCAAACACGTCGATGCGCTGAAAATCCGTATCCTCGCCAAAAAGCTGCTTTTCTATTTTTATGTTCAGCTTCACGTCGTCCGTATGGAAATCAGAAAACCACAGTTCCATTTCATCACAACCTTTAAATCAAGCTTTGCCAAACGCAGCGCAAAGCAAATTGCAAGCGGCGCTTGAGCAGGGATTTATAAAAGCACGTTGATATTATTTACCTCAGGGTCCTCGGGGCCCTGCATGGAGCATCCCTTTTCCTTGGCGTAAATAATGTACTCGATAATCTCCTTGGTAATTACCTCGCCCGGAGCCAGAATAGGAATCCCAGGCGGATAGCACATAACGAATTCACTGCAAATGCGGCCCGCCGTCTGGCGCAGCGGCAGCGATTCATCCTTAGCATAAAAGGCTGCCTGCGGCGACACGACGACCTGCGGCGCAATATATTCCGTGTTCAGCATCAGGGACGGGTCGCGGGAATACAGCCGCTTAATGTCAGCCAAGGCGCCCACCAGCCGCTCGATATCCTGAATGCGGTCGCCGATGGAAATATACGCCAAAATATTGGCGATATCGCCAAATTCTATCTGAATATCGTACTCGTCCCGCAGCAGGTCGTAAACCTCGATGCCGGCCAAACCAATATCGCGTGTGTACACCGACAGTTTGGTAACGTCAAAATCATAAATACTGCCGCCGTTTTTCAGCTCGCGGCCGTAAGCGTAAAAGCCGCCGATGGAGTTGATTTCCTCGCGGGCATATTCCGCCATTTCCGCTACCTTGGCAAAGGAGCTTTCTCCGCGCATATACAGATTGCGGCGGGAAATATCCAGGCTGGACAGCAGCAGGTAAGAAGCGCTAGTGGTCTGGGTCAGATTGATAATCTGGCTGACGTACTCCCAGTTCACATTGGGACCTGTCAGCAGCAGCGAGCTCTGCGTCAGGCTGCCGCCTGATTTATGCATGGACACCGACGCCATATCCGCCCCGGCAGCCATAGCGTTGACCGGCATATTGCGGCCGAAATAAAAATGTGTGCCGTGAGCCTCGTCCACCAGGCACAGCATATTATTATCATGGGCCAGCTTAACGATGGCACGCAGGTCGGAGCAAATGCCGTAATAAGTGGGATTATTAACCAAAACCGCCTTAGCGTCCGGATTAGCCTTAATGGCCTTTTCCACCTCGCCTATTTCCATACCCAGGGAAATTCCCAGCTTGCTTTCCACCTGCGGATTGATATATACGGGAATCGCGCCGTTTAAAACCAGCGCGTTAATAACGCTTTTATGCACATTGCGCGGCAGAATAATCTTATCCCCCGCCTTAGTAGTTGAAAGCACCATGCTTTGTACGGAAGAAGTAGTGCCGCCCACCATAAAGAAAGCGTGCGCCGCGCCGAAAGCTTCTGCTGCCAGCTGCTCCGCGTCACGAATTACGGATACCGGATGGCATAAATTATCCAAAGGCTTCATGGAATTGACGTCCAAATTAACGCATTTTTCCCCCAGCAGCTCCCGCAGCTCCGGGTTGCCGCGGCCGCGCTTGTGTCCCGGTACGTCGAAGGGCACCACGCGCTTTTTACGAAAAGCTTCCAGTGCTTCGTACACCGGCGCCGATAATTGTGATAGCTTTTCCATAATCTTCTCCCAAATAAAAAAATAAAGACAGGTGCTCCATCACCTGCCTTTGTGCATCTTGCAATATGCCGAACCTGCTGTACCGATTCAGCGGCGCAACTTACTTTCAGAGTTTGTATAGCAAATATTACTGTTACTACTCTTATTGACCGTTTCACAAGTGATACTTAAATTGATTGCTAGCAATCACCTTATAAAATTTGAGCTTTCGCTCAATCAATAATGTGGCTCCAAAGCCACGCCGGCAGCAGTCCCGCCTGTCCGTATGGGCTTAACTATTCCAGGAATAGTGGACTAATATTTGCATGAAAGCAGCCTGCATTCATGTAATTTTATTGTAACATCTTTAACTTGTTTGGGCAAGAGCTTTCAGAAAATAAAAGGTACGCCGCATAACGCGGCGCCCTGCGGCAGGCAGCGCATCTGCCAGCCTTTAAACTCAATTCTTTTTCTCAAATTTAACAAAATCGTTAATCCCCAGTCCGGGAGCCACCATGGGCTGCACCATATTGGCCGGGTCAAGCGTAACCTCGATCAGATAGGGAGCGTTCGTCTGCATAGCGCGCTCCAAGGCGGCAGCCAGCTCTTCCGGCGCAGCCACATGCTCGCCCTCGATGCCGAAGGCCTGCGCATATTTGACAAAATCCATATAGCCCGGCATTTCGCAGGCGGTAAAGCGTTTGTCAAACTGTACCGTTTGTAACTGACGGATCATGCCCAAGCCGCTGTTATTAAAGACAATGGCGATAACCGGCAGCTTATTGCTGGCAATGGTGAACAGCTCCGAGCCCGTCATCTTAAAGCCGCCATCGCCGCTCAGGCTGATAACGCGGCTCTTGGGACGCGCCAGCTGCGCTCCCATAGCGGCAGGCAGACCAAAGCCCATGGTTCCCAAACCGCCGCTGGTAATCCATTGACGGGCGAATTGAATCTTCAAATGCTGAGCCGCCCACATCTGGTGCTGGCCTACGTCCGTAGTAATGATGTAATCCTTATCCTTAATAACCGGGTTCAGCGCTTTGAAAAACTCCGGCGCTTCCTCCTGCCCCGCATCGTCGTCCATCCCCGGCCAGGAGGCGATTCGCTCCCACCAGGCCGACAGGTCGTGGGGGACGCTGCCCTTTTCCAGCTGGTTCAGCGTCAAGTTCATGCTGCCCGTAATACCAATGCTGGAATCGATATTTTTATCCAGCTCCGCCGGGTCGATATCTAAATGAATAATAGTTTTGTTGGCGCTGTAGCTGCTGCGTTCTCCCGTCACACGGTCGTTAAAGCGGCTGCCCACAGCTAAAATCAGGTCTGCCTCCTTAACGGCGTTGTTGGCGCGCTCGTGCCCGTGCAGGCCCGTCATGCCCAAAAACAAACTGCGGTAAGCGCTGATCGCGCCCAGGCCCATCAAGGTGCTGACTACGGGAATCCGCAGCTTTTCGCACAGGTGCATGGCGTCGTATTCCGCATCGGCGTTAATAACGCCGCCGCCTACCAGCATCACCGGCCGCTGCGCCTTGTTGATGGCCGCTATGGCTGCGTCCACCTGCGCCTGGTCGGGCAGCACCGGCGGCAGCTCGCGCAGCTTATCCGGCGTATATTCCAAAACCGCCGTCTGCACGTCGCGGGGCACGTCTACCAGTACCGGGCCAGGGCGTCCCTCCTTAGCCAGCTGAAAAGCCAAACGCAGCGTCTGTGCCAAGCTTTCCGGCTTCTTTACCAAAAAATTATGCTTGGTGATAGGCATGGTAATGCCGGTAATATCCACCTCCTGAAAAGCGTCGTGACCAATCAAGGCGCGCTGCACCTGACCGGTAATCGCCACCACAGGCGTAGAATCGAGAAAAGCCGTCGCCAGCCCGGTCACCAGATTAGTAGCTCCCGGACCGGAGGTGGCAATGCACACGCCCACCTTGCCGGAAGCACGGGCAAAGCCGTCCGCCGCATGCGCAGCGCCCTGCTCATGCGCCGTTAAAATATGCTGTATCGAAGATTCGCGTAAAGCGTCGTAAAAGGGAAGAATCGCTCCTCCCGGATAGCCAAAAACGGTACTTACACCCTCTTCGGCCAAAATTTTGACCATAATTTCTGCGCCGGTCATCTGCATAAGCACACATCCTCTCCTGAATTACCGCTAAAATTATATCGCCGTATGCTGGTCGTCCACTGCCGGCCATTGATAACGGGACTGCTCCACCGACAGGGAAGCGTCGCCGCGCTCCAAAGCTACCAGACCGGTTTGTACCATTTCGGTAACGCCGTAGGGCCGCATAATATCTACAAAAGCCTTCAGCTTGCCCTCGTCGCCCGTCGCTACAAAAATCAGCGACTCACCGGTAACGTCCACGGCGTGAGCGCGGAACACCTCCGCCAGCTGCAGCAGCTCCATACGCTTAGCGCCCGCATGCACTTTTACCAAAACCATGCTGCGGGTAGCGCTGGATTTAGGCGGCAGCACCTTAACGCGCTCCACCTCCACCAGCTTGGCCAGCTGCTTGCACACCTGAGTTATCGTAGGCTCGTCGGCCTCCATTGTAACCGTCATACGGGAAAATTCCGGATTCTGGGTAGTGCCCACAGCCAGACTGTCAATATTAAAGCCTCTGCGGGAAAACATACCGGCAACGCGCATCAAAACGCCGGGCTGATTGCGTACAACTATCGACAATATCTGTTCCATACTGCGTCCCTCCTAAAAATAACGCCCCCATCTGCATAGGCAGACAGGGGCAAGCCTGTTGAGATAATTATGCCAAGCGGCTTTTACTTTGTCAAGGAAATTTGTAACAAAGAGATGTATTTGCGTTTTAATAAGCGTTATATTGTTAAGTTTTATACAAATGTGATGATTTGTAGAAAAGCGCGCTAAGCAAACTTGGTACATTTTTCTAACTATCCATTACGGATTATGATTTTCCATAAGGCGCCGACTTCTCTTCCGCCAGCATAGCCTGCCATTTCGCCTTATATTGAAAAGTGTTCACAGAGGCAGATGCTTTCTGCCCTGCCGTTGCGCCTCCGGCATGTTCCTCGAAATTCTGCACCTGGTCCATAACTTTCCTAAAGACTTCCGGGCTGTACTGCGGCGAATAACTGGTGTGGTATAAAAAAAGTTGACAGCTTATTCTCAAGGATTTCATAATAAAACCAAGAGAATAA
>NZ_CAJMEH010000040.1 GCF_905212365.1 uncultured Phascolarctobacterium sp. | reverse complement strand
GCACGGTGGTGTGAGAGGTCGGCTGTTCAAATAATGGGCGGCCTCCTACTCGATTCATATTATTTTATTTTTCCTGCATTTTGCCGAAGGTATTCAGCAGGCCGCCCTTGAAGCACAGCAGCAGGCCGCCGACAGCGCCAACTGCCGCTTGCAATACCTGGTAAGGTAATTTCAGGTAGGCGTAATAGGGAGTGCTGTAAATAAAGGCGCGGCCCAGAGAGTAGCCGACTACCATAATGATTGCGCCCAGGAAAACGCCCCAAGCGGCATTTTTCAAAGTAACTGTACCGTCGCGGTGGGCCAGCTTGCAGATAACTACGGCTTGCAGGCCGTGGGTAGCCAGGGAGACGAACATTGGCGTGGGGTAGAAGAACAGGTCGCCTAAAAAGGCGCCTACGCCGCCGACGATAAAGGCTGCCTTGGCGCTGGGCAGCAAAATGGCCGCCGTGCAGATGATAACGTCGTTTAAATATAAGCGGCCGCCGGGAACGGGCATGCCGAAGGAGCTCATGAGTATATTCAGCGCCATAAAGAGAGCCGTCATGCAGATGGCCCAGGTGGCGTTATTTCTTTTATTTGTCGATATGTTAGCCATAAAAATACCTGCTTCCCATAGTATGATGATAAAATTTATTATAATGCCATTTGATTATGTTGATATGACCAAAAAATAAAAATTTCTCAATGCCAGATTAAAGAGCACTAAAGAGATTTACAGCTTCTTTGAAATTTCAACCTAGCCTAAAGCAGGAAATTTTGGTATAATTGTTGAATAAACAATAAGATTAAATAAAGTGTGGGAGGTTGTTGAATTGACAGAATTAAAAAAATACAAGCGCGTTGTTTTGAAGCTGAGCGGCGAGGCTATGGCCGGTGAAAAGGGCTTTGGCATCGACCCGGAGGTAGTTTATTCCCTAGCTAAGCAAATCAAAGAGGTTACTGAATTCGGCGTAGAGGTGGCCGTTGTTAATGGCGGCGGCAACATCTGGCGCGGCCTCAGCGGCAGCAACAAGGGTATGGATCGCGCTACCGCCGATTACATGGGTATGCTGGCAACCATTATCAACTCTTTGGCTTTGCAGGATGCGCTGGAAAATCTGGACGTGCCGACCCGCGTGCAGACTGCGATTGAAATGCGTCAAATCGCCGAGCCTTATATCCGCCGCCGCGCTATACGCCATATGGAAAAGGCCAGAGTGGTTATTTTTGCGGCAGGCACCGGAAACCCGTATTTTTCCACGGACACCACGGCTGCTCTGCGTGCGGCAGAAATTGAAGCCGACGCTATTTTGATGGCTAAAAAAGGCGTGGATGGCGTTTATGACAGCGACCCGGCTAAGAATCCCGATGCGAAGAAGTTTGACAAGCTGGAATACATCGAGGTTATTCAACGCAAGCTGAGCGTTATGGACTCCACGGCTATCAGCCTGTGCATGGATAATAATATCCCCATCGTCGTATTCAATATTGATAAACCGGGTAATATTCTGCGTGCAGCAGCCGGTGAAGAAATCGGTACCCTGGTAGGAGGTAAATAATAATGGCAACAGTAAAAGAAATCACCACAGCTATGGAAGGCAAAATGCGTAAATCCGTCGACGCCCTGCGCGTTGATTTAGCCAGCCTGCGCGCCGGCCGCGCTACTCCGTCCCTGCTGGAAAAGGTTATGGTAGAATATTACGGTACTCCTACGCCTGTTACCCAGGTAGCCAGCGTAACCGTTCCCGAACCGCGTATGATCGTTATTCAGCCCTGGGAAAAGAACCTGTTGAAAGATATTGAAAAAGCGATTATGAAATCTGACTTGGGCCTGAACCCTAACAGCGACGGCGTGTGCATTCGCCTGAACCTGCCCCAGCTGACGGAAGAGCGCCGCAAGGATTTGGTGAAGGTCGTTCACAAGAAGGCTGAGGAATACCGCGTAGTGGTACGTAACCTGCGCCGCGACGCCAACGACGCTATTAAAAAGGCGGAGAAGGCTAAGGAAATTACCGAGGACGACGCTAAGAAGGGCACCGAGCAGGTGCAGAAGCTGACCGATAAGATTATGAAGGACGTCGATGCGGTAGCCGCTAACAAAGAAAAAGAAGTTATGGAAGTATAATGGAGATGCCCAATGTATTGGCGCTGCCTTTGGATGAAGCCGCCTGCCGTTTAGAGCAGGCCGGCTGGTCCTGGGAGGCGCGGCCCTTGCTGCCGCCTCGCGACAGGGAGGAGGATTTTGCCGGTCGGGCAGTGCGTAAATATGTAGTAAGGCAGCAAATGCTGTCTGCTAATAGATTAGTCCTTACCGTTGTGTATAGATTAAGGAAGGAGGTGCACGATAATGGCTCTGAAAATTGATAAAGACAGCTGCATCGGCTGCGGCGGCTGCGCTGCCACCTGTCCGGTTGGCGCTATCACTGAAGCCGACGGCAAATACGAAATCGGCGAAGATTGCGTAGAGTGCGGCGCTTGCGCTGCTCAATGCCCCGTTGGCGCTATTGAATAATTCAAGGTTGCAAAATCAGGAAGGCGGCCTCTGCTTGGAGGCCTGCCTCTTCTTCTATTTTAAGACGAATGGAAAGGCTGGATTAGCGTGTTTAAAGGCTTGTTCCAAACAAGAAGTAAGGCAAAAAACAATATAGTTATGGATACCAACGGGCTGGATATGAATAATATCCCCCGGCATATCGCTATCATTATGGATGGCAACGGCCGCTGGGCCAAGGCTCAGGGCAAGGTGCGCACTTTTGGCCATCAGGCGGGCGCAGAAACCTTGAAAACTATTGTAAGAGCGGCGGACAAGCTGGGCGTTAAGGTTATCAGCGCTTATGCTTTTTCTACGGAAAACTGGAAGCGTCCCGTGACTGAGGTGAACTTCATCATGGAGCTTTTGAGCCGTTATCTGACGAATGAAATTGACGAATTTAACGAAAATAATGTGCAGGTGCGTTTTATCGGCTCCCGCGAAGGCTTGCCGGACATCGTTAAGCAAAAGATGGATCACGCTATAGAAGCGACTAAAAACAACACTGGCATCATTTTAAATCTGGCTATTAACTACGGCGGTCAGGCTGAAATTCTGCACGCAGTACGCTCTATTGCGGCGGAAGCGGCGGCCGGTACCTTGGACGTAGAGCAAATAGATAATCAGGTGGTGGAAAGCCATCTTTATACCGCAGGGCTGCCTGCGCCGGACCTTTTAATCCGTCCCGGCGGCGATTTGCGCATCAGTAATTTTTTGCTGTGGCAGATTGCTTATGCTGAAATATGGACTACGAAGGTTTTTTGGCCGGAATTTACTCCCGACCATTTGGTAGAGGCTATTTTGGCTTATCAGGGCAGGGAGCGCCGTTTCGGCGGTTTAGTAGAAAAAAAGTAAATTGAGAAACAGGGTGTTTAGATAAGATGTTGACTCGTATTATCACCGGCTTAGTTGGCATTGCAGCGGCTATAGCCATTATTACAAAGGGCGGCTTGGTGTTTTCTGCCGCCGTGCTGCTGCTGTCCGCTGTGGGCTGGTATGAATACCATAAGATGGCGGCCTCCAAGGGCTATCATGTTTATCCGCTGACCTCCGGTCTGGGCAGCCTATTGCTGGTCGGCATGGCGGCTTTGGGCTATTATGTGGAAATGGAGCAGGTCTTTACTTTGGCTTTTATGCTGATGCTGACGGCTCTGTTTTTCATATTGAACGCTATCGAGGGCTTGTGGCATCATTGTATGCGCGATGATAAAAACTGGCTGGCCAATACGGCCTTGTCCATGTGGGGCATGCTGTACTGCGGCTTGCTGTTTGCCCATATTATTATTCTGCGCGTGTTCGACGGCGGGCCGCATATCGATTTGGGCTTCCGCGTTTTTGAATATGGCGAGGTCTGCCTGTGGGTGGTGCTGCTTGGCACCTGGGCCAGCGATACCTTCGCCTATTTCTTCGGCCGTGCCTTCGGCAAAACTCCTTTCTGCAGCGTCAGCCCCAAGAAATCCTTCGAGGGTGCAGTCTGCGGCTTCGTAGTCTGCTTTATTACGGTGTTGGCGCTGTGCATAATCTGCCTGGGCGTTTCTCTGGCGCAGGCAGTGGCGGTGGCGTTGGCAGTAGCCTTTTTCGCTCCGGTGGGCGATTTAATAGAGTCCATTATTAAACGCTCTTTTGAAATTAAGGATTCCGGTAATATTTTCCCCGGACACGGCGGCGTGCTGGATAGGTTTGACAGCCTGCTGTTTACCGCGCCCGTGGTTTATTATTTAATGCTGCTTATCAGCATTTTCGGTATGTACCAATAAAGAGGTGGAATATGAAGAATATTTCTCTTTTGGGCAGTACAGGCTCTATTGGCCGTCAGACCATAGAGGTGGCTGCCGCAAATCCTGATAAAATGAAGATTCGCGTGCTTGCGGCTCACACCAGCGACGAGCTGCTGGAACAGCAGATTTTGGCCTGTCAGCCCGATTTGGCGGTGCTGTCGGACAAGGAGGCCGCGGCGCGGCTGTGCAGGCGCTATCACGGCAGGACGGAAATACTGGCCGGAGAGGAGGGCCTTTTGGCCGCCGCTACTTATGAGGGCGCGGATACGGTGCTGGCTTCCATGGTCGGTTACGCCGGGCTGCGGCCTACTATGGCGGCGATTAAATGCGGCAAGAATATTGCGCTGGCTAATAAGGAAACACTGGTGGCGGCAGGCAGCCTGGTTATGGAGGCCGTGGCTGAGCACAAGGTAAGCCTGACTCCTGTGGACAGCGAACACAGCGCTATTTTTCAGTCCCTGCGCGGCGGCAGGGAAAACGAGGTCAAGCGGCTGATTATTACGGCCTCCGGCGGGCCATTCCGCGGCAAAAAGCGCAGCGAGCTGGCGGATGTGACTCTGGCCCAATGTTTGCATCATCCTAATTGGAGCATGGGCAAAAAAATTACGGTGGATTCTTCTACTTTAGCCAATAAGGGCCTGGAGGTTATCGAGGCTCACTGGCTGTTTAATATGCCTTATGAAAAAATCGACGTGGTGGTGCATCCACAAAGCATCGTCCATAGTTTGGTGGAATTTTGCGACGGCAGCGTTATTGCGCAGCTGGGCGAGCCCGATATGCGTTTGCCCATCCAGTACGCCTTGAGCTGGCCGGAGCGCTATCCCTATAGCTTTGAGCAGCTGGACTTGGTTAAGGCCGGGACGCTGACCTTTGAAGCGCCGGATATGGAGGCCTTTCCTTCGCTGAAGCTGGCGGTAGAATGCGGCAAGGCGGGCGGCACGCTGCCCTGCGCCTTTAATGCGGCTAATGAGGAGGCGGTTTACGCCTTTTTGGCAGATAGAATCAAATACCTTGATATCCCGTATATTACGGCGAAGGTTACGGAGCTGCATAAGAATGTGCTGCGGCCTGCCATTGAGGATATTGAAGCGGCGGACGCGGCTGCGCGTCTGGCGGCCATAGATATCATTGCGTCCTTGTGATTTGTTTGTGAGGGAGGTATATTTTGTTAACAATATTAGCGGCAATTTTTGTTTTTGGCGTTTTGGTTACGGTTCATGAATTCGGTCATTTTATTACGGCTAAAATGACAGGCATGCGCGTTGATGAGTTTGCTATCGGCTTCGGCCCTAAGATTTATCAACAGAAGGACGGCGATACGCTGTACAGCCTGCGCGCCATTCCGTTGGGCGGCTATAATAAAATTGCCGGTATGGACCCGGACGACCCTGCGGAGCCGGGATCCTTTAAATCTAAATCCATTCCGGCGCGGATGTTGGTTATTCTGGCGGGCGCGCTGATGAATTTTCTGCTGCCCGTGCTTCTGTTCACCGGCATTTTCTTTGTGCAGGGCTCGGAGCGCGTGCTTAACGAACCGGTGCTGGGCAATGTTATGGTGGGCATGGCTGCCGATAAGGCGGGGCTGCAGGCCGGTGATAAAATCTTATCTATTAACGGCCAGGCGGTGCAGGATTGGCAGACCATCGTTACGACGCTGAGGGCTAACGGTACTAAAGAGGTTATGCTGACGGCTGAAAGCAACGGCGCAGTTAGGCAGTATACCATGCAGCCGGTTTACGATGAAGAAGCCAAGCGCCCCTTAATTGGCATTACGCCTAAGTTTGAACGCATCAAAATGGGCTTTGCCGAATCCGTTAAGGAGGGTTTTAATTACACTAAATATATTATTTTCGCTATGGTTGACGGCCTGACGAAGATTATCACGGGCAAGGCTCCCGCCGAGGTGTCCGGACCATTGGGCGTGGCGCAGATGGCGGGTCAGGTAGCGGAAAAGGGCTTGCTGCCCTTGATGAATTTCGTAGCCTTTCTGAGCATCAATCTGGGCGTTATCAATTTGCTGCCGCTCCCGGCTTTGGACGGCGGACATTTCGTGCTGCTACTGCTGGAGGGCTTGCGGGGCAAGCCGTTGGGCAGCAAGGCTATGAACAATATCCAGATGGTAGGCGTAGCCTTGATTTTAGCTTTGACCGTCTTTTCTACCTTTAAGGATATAACACGTTGAGAGGTGAATAAGGTTGTTGGAACGTAGAACTACACGCCGGCTCCAGGTGGGCGGCGTACTTATTGGCGGGGGCGCGCCCATCGCCGTACAGTCCATGACTAATACCCATACGGATGATGCGGCGGCGACGCTGGCGCAGATTAAACGGCTGGCGGAGGCCGGTTGCGATATCATTCGCTGCGCTGTGCCGGATATGGCGGCAGCCGAGGGCTTAAAGGCTATTTGTAAGGAAAGCCCCATACCCGTTATCGCCGATATTCATTTTGATTATAAGCTGGCTTTGGCCGCTATTGATGCCGGGGTCGACGGCCTGCGTCTGAACCCCGGCAATATCGGCGGGGAGGACAGGGTGCGCGCGGTGGTGGAGGCCGCCAAGGAGCGCCAGCTGCCTATTCGCATTGGCGTGAACGCCGGCTCCCTGCCCAAGGATCTGCTGGAAAAGTACGGGCATCCCACCGCGGAGGCCTTGGTGGAGGCCGCATGGCGTCACATTCATATCTTAGAGGATATGGATTACCGCAATATTAAAATTTCCCTTAAAGCTCACGATGTGCCGCTGACGCTGGCCGCTTATAGGCTGATGGCGGCTCAATGCGATTATCCGCTGCATGTGGGCATTACCGAAGCAGGCACCGTCAACAGCGGCATTATTAAATCCGCCGTGGGCATCGGTACGCTGTTGGCCGAAGGCATCGGCGATACGATTCGCGTTTCGCTGACCGGCGACCCGGTGAACGAGGTCAAGGTCGCTTACGATATTCTCAAAGCTTTGGGCCTGCGCGAGCACGGGCCGACGCTTATCAGCTGTCCTACCTGCGGACGCACGCGCATCAATCTGGAAAAGCTGGCGCTGGAGGTAGAACGCCGTCTGGCAAATATCAGCGAGCCCATCAGCGTGGCCGTTATGGGCTGCGTGGTCAACGGTCCAGGCGAAGCCAGAGAGGCTGACGTGGGCTTGGCTGGCGGCATCGGCGAGGGCCTCATTTTCCGCAAGGGCCAGGTGCTGCGCAAGGTTCCCGAAGATAAGCTGATTGATGAATTATTTACTGAAATAGATAAAATTTTACTGGAGAGGAAGGTATCCCTTTAATGAGAGTTACAAAAATGTATGCACCCACCCTGCGCGAGGTGCCGTCCGAGGCTGAAATCGCCAGCCATCAGCTGCTGCTGCGCGCCGGCTTTATGCGTAAATCTACCAACGGTATGTACACCTATCTGCCCCTGGCCTGGCGCGTAATTAAAAAAATCGAGGCTATTATCCGCGAGGAAATGGATAATAAGGGCGCTCAGGAAATTATGATGCCGATTATGCAGCCGGCGGAAATCTGGCAGGAGAGCGGCCGTTGGGGCGCTTACGGCGCAGAGATGATTCGGTTGAAGGACCGTCACGGCCATGAATACTGCTTGGGACCGACCCATGAGGAAATGGTGACGACCGTGGTTAAGAACGATGTGCGTTCCTACCGCCAGCTGCCGTTGAATCTGTATCAAATTCAGGATAAATTCCGCGACGAGCGCCGTCCCCGTTTCGGCCTGATGCGCAGCCGCGATTTTATTATGAAGGACGCTTATTCCTTCGACCGCGACGAGGCCGGTCTGGAACAGTCCTATCAGGAAATGTACGACGCCTATACGAAAATTTTTACCCGCTGCGGCTTGAATTTCCGTCCGGTAGAGGCTGACAGCGGCGCTATCGGCGGCAGCGGCGCCAGCCATGAATTTATGGTGCTGGCAGAAAGCGGCGAGGCGGAAATCGTTTACTGCTCCGCTTGCGATTATGCAGCCGACGTGGAAAAGGCCGAGCTGCATACGATTACTGCGCCGGAAGAAGCCGAGCTGCCTATGGAAAAGGTAGTAACGCCGGACTGCAAGACTATTGCCGATGTGTGCGCTTATTTGCAGGCTCCCGTGGACCATTCCATGAAGGCTGTTGCCTTCCAGAGCGAAAAGGGTTTGATTTTGTGCTTTGTACGCGGCGATCACGAGGTTAACGAAATTAAGGTTATCAATACCGTAGGAGTTAACGAGGTGGAAATGGCCGAGCCGGAGCTGCTGGCTAAGGCCGGTACTGTGGGCGGCTATATGGGCCCTGTGGGCATGGACCCCAAAAAGGTCATTATCGTTGTGGACCAAAGCGTTATGCAGATGCATAATATTTGCTGCGGCGCCAACGAAGAGGGCTATCACTATATCAATGTAAATCCCGGCCGCGACTTTACGCCGACCTATGTGGCCGATATCCGCTTGATGGCCGAGGGCGACCCTTGCCCGCACTGCGGCGCGCCTGTAAAGAAGGCTCGCGGCATCGAGGTAGGCCAGGTATTCAAGCTGTTCACTAAATACAGCCAGGCTATGCACGCTACTTACTTAGATGAAAACGGCAAGGAGCAGCCGATGGTTATGGGCTGCTACGGTATCGGCGTAGGCCGCACCATGGCCGCCGCCGTAGAGCAGAACAATGATAAGGACGGTATGATTTGGCCGGCCGCTATCGCTCCTTACCATGTATTGGTGGTTCCCGTAAACATTAAGGACGAGGCCAGCAACGCCAAGGCTGAGGAAATTTATCAGACGCTGCAGAAGGCTGGGTTGGAAGTAGTTATCGACGACCGCAAGGAGCGTCCGGGCGTAAAATTCAAAGACGCTGATTTGATTGGCTATCCTTTGCGCGTAGTAGTGGGGCCCAAAACCCTGACTACCGGCGAGCTGGAGGTTAAGGTGCGCCGTACCGGCGAGGTGAAGATGCTGCCTTTGGGCAGCGACTATGCTTCTGCGCTGAAGGAGATGCTGCACAGCCTGTAATAAAAAAAGCGCGCAAGCGCTTTG
Organism: uncultured Phascolarctobacterium sp.; assembly: GCF_905212365.1. Classification (GTDB taxonomy): domain Bacteria; phylum Bacillota; class Negativicutes; order Acidaminococcales; family Acidaminococcaceae; genus Phascolarctobacterium_A. Next base: position 10,525 of record NZ_CAJMEH010000040.1, on the reverse strand, counting down.
CGGAGGTGCAAAATGTTTGAGAATATGTCCTGGCTTCATAGCCAGGAGGTAGTTATGGTTGTCCGGTTGGTAGTGGCGGCTGTTCTGGGCGGTATCGTCGGCTTGGAAAGGGGCAGCGGCGACCGTCCTGCCGGCTTTCGTACCCATATTTTAGTGTGCGTAGGCTCCGCGCTGTTTATGCTGGTTTCCATGTACGGCTTTGACGAGCTGGAACCGGCGACAGCCGTGGCTGAGGGCGACCTGGGGCAGCGGCGCGATTCGGCGCGTATTGCCGCTCAGGTAGTCAGCGGCATCGGCTTTTTGGGCGCAGGTACGATTCTGCACGAGGGCATGACAATCCGCGGCCTGACCACTGCCGCCAGCCTGTGGATGGTATCTGCCATCGGTCTGGCTGTGGGCAGCGGTATGTTCTTCCTCAGCGCCGTGGCTACGCTGATTACTATGGTCACTCTGGTGACCTTTCATACCTGGGAAAAGCGCTTCGCCGCTACCAGCCGCAGCGACCGCCGTTTTGTGCGCGTCATTACGGGCAATCGTACCGGAGCGATTACCGATATTACGGGTTATCTGTCTTTGAACAGCGTGCAGGTAAGGTCGTTGAACGTAAAGAAGGACAAGGATAAAAACTGCTTGGTCATTGACCTCTATTTAAAGATAGGGAAAACTGCGCCGGAGGGAGCGGATATCGTGCGCGGACTGCAAGGTATCGACGGCGTAATCAGCGTGGAAAACGCCAAGTAAGCTTTTAGCTGTTATTGCTTTGAAAGGACGAAGAAATGCAAACTAAATATTGCATCGTGCCTGATGAAAATAAATTTTTTGCCTTCTTGGCTGGTCAGTCATTTTCGGGCAGCGAGCAGATGCAGCTGCGGCTGATGCATATCAGTCAGATTTGCGTTGACGAAAGCGCCTGCCAGTGGGAGGTGCATTTCAGCTGTGCCGCTCATTTGACGGAGGGGCTGCTTCAGGCGGCGGCGGAAAAATTAGCCGCCGCTTTTTCTTTGCGACAGGTTGATATGATTTGCGACGGAGACGGCAGCAAATGTCAGCTGCCGCCAAAGAAGCCAGAACCGGAGGTGGTTTTTACGGATTGTACGGGCGAACCCTTGCCGGAGGAATTGCCTTTGCCGCCGGAACCGCCGTCTGTGGAAATAGGCGCGGCGGAGCCGGAGGAGCCGCCCTTGTGCGAGCCTCCGGAAGATTCCGATTACGATGCGGATGCGGAATTTAGAGCTGCCTATGACGCTTTGTACGGCGCGAAGAAGGACGACGGCCTGTTGTGGGGCAAAAGGATTAAAGGGCCGGTGCGCACTATTGATTCGCTTACAGAAGAGGAAAACAAGGTCGTCATTGAAGGAGTCTTTGTTAAAAGTCTGGATAAGGACGGTAATTTACAGACCTTTATCGAGCATGAGCTGCGCAGCGGCGATATTATGTTGACCTTTAACGTCAGCGACGATACTAACGGTATCTTTGTTAAAATGCGCTTTCGCAAGCAGGAGGGCGGCAACGTCCGCAAGGACTGCAATGATTTCAAGGGACAGCTCAAGCCGGGTATGCGGCTGCGTTTGCAGGGCAATGTGGCTCCCGACCGCTTTGCTTTTGACGAAATGACTATGATGCCCTTCGGCATTATGAAGCTGGAGGCCGCTGCGCAGCGGATGGATAACGCGTCGGAAAAACGCGTAGAGCTGCATTGTCATACGAAAATGAGCAAGATGGACGGCCTGACGCCTATGGAGGGCCTGGTTAAGCAGGCTATCCGCTGGGGGCATAAGGCTTTGGCTATTACCGACCACGGCGTAGTGCAGGCCTTTCCGTTTTGCTTCGACGCCGCCGAGGGCAGCGATTTAAAGCTTATTTTCGGTATGGAGGGCTATCTTATCAGCGACCGGAAGCAAAAGGGCGCGGATTTTGACCAGGAGCCCACGGATACCGTTAAAGCCAGCCGCGCTCCCAAAATACGCAGCAATCACATTATTATTCTGGCGCAGAACGAAACAGGTCTGCGCAATTTATACAAGCTGGTTTCCATCAGCCATCTGCGTTATCTGAACAAACGGCCGCTGCTGCCGCGTCAGGTTATTGCCGAATACCGCGAGGGTTTGATTTTGGGTTCGGCCTGCGAGGCCGGCGAGCTGTATCAGGCGGTGCGCAATGGCGCCAGCGACGCAGAGCTGGAGGAAATCGCAAGCTTCTACGATTATTTGGAAATTCAGCCCACGGGCAATAATATGTTTCTGGTGCGGGAAAATATTTGCTCCCTGGAGGATTTGCAGGAGCATAACCGCAAAATTTATCAGCTGGGCAAGCGCATGAACAAGCTGGTGGTAGCCACCTGCGACGTGCATTTCCTTAATCCGGAGGACGCACAGCTGCGCGCTATTTTACAAGCCGGGCAGAATTATAAGGACGCCGACTTGCAGCCGCCGCTGTACCTGCATACGACGGAGGAAATGCTGGAGGAATTTGCTTATCTTGGCAAGGACGAGGCCTATGAGGTAGTCGTAACGAATACCAATAAGATTGCCGATATGATCGAACGCTTTAAGCCTGTGCCGGACCGCGACCAGCTGTATTCGCCGTCCATTCCTGGCGCGGAGGACGCCGTAAGGAATTTATCCTACGCCAAGGCTCATGAATGGTACGGCGATAAGCTGCCGGAGGTAGTGGAAGCGCGTTTGAAAATGGAGCTGGACGCTATTATTGGCCACGGCTTTTCCGTACTGTATTTCATCGCGCATAAGCTGGTTAAGCATTCGCTGGACCGCGGCTATCTGGTAGGTTCCCGCGGCAGCGTCGGCTCCTCTTTTGTGGCGACGATGCTGGATATTACGGAGGTTAACGCGCTGCAGCCGCATTATCGCTGTCCGCACTGCCGTCACAGCGAATTTTTCCTCAAGAACGAGGTGGATTCGGGCTTCGACCTGCCGCCTAAGGATTGTCCGGAGTGCGGCACTCCTATGCTGCGCGACGGCCACGATATTCCTTTCGCCGTTTTCCTGGGCTTCCATGGCGACAAGGTTCCCGATATCGATTTGAACTTTTCCGGCGGCATCGACCCGGACGATCCCTCCGCTATGTCGGACCAGTCGGTTGCGCATAAATACACCGAGGAGCTTTTCGGCCGCGATAATGTGTGCCGCGCCGGAACTATATCCACCATTGCCAATAAAACGGCGGTGGGTTATATCAAAAAATATTACGAGGAAAAGGGTGTGCATGTGCATCCCGCCCGCATAGCGGCGCTGGTGGAGGGCTTCGCCGGCATCAAGCGCACCACGGGCCAGCATCCCGGCGGCATTATGGTTGTGCCGCGCAATATGGATATTCACTATATTACGCCTATGAACCGTCCGGCCGACGATAAAAACGGCGATACCATCACCACCCATTACGATTATCATAGCATTAACGACCGTTTGGTTAAGCTGGATATTCTGGGCCACGATGATCCCATGGTTTTGAAAATGCTGGAAAAATATTTGCAGGAGGACGTGGACCCCAATTTCGACCCCAAGCATATTCCTATGGGCGACGAGGAAACCCTGCGTATTTTCCAAAATACTACGTCCCTGGGCGTTACGCCGGAGCAAATTGGTAGCGACGTGGGTACCTTCGGCATTCCGGAGTGCGGCACGGCCTTTGTCCGGCAGATGATCAAGGACGTACAGCCGAAAAAATTCAGCGAGATCGTGCGCGTGTCCGGTTATTCTCACGGCACGGACGTATGGCTGAACAATGCGCAGGATTTAATTAAAGAGGGCAAGCCGGTGGCGGAAACCATTTCCACTCGCGACGACGTTATGACTCACTTAATCAGCAAGGGCGTGGAGCCCAGTCTGGCCTTCAAAACTATGGAGCATGTGCGTAAGGGCAAGGCCGCCAAAAAGGGCTTGGAGCCGAAAATGCTGGAGGCTATGCGCGCCGCGCAAATACCGGAATGGTATATTAAATCCTGCGAAAAGGTGCAGTATTTGTTCCCGAAGGCGCACGCCGTAGCCTATGTTTTGATGGCCTACCGCATTGCCTACTGCAAGGTGCATTATCCTAAGGAATTTTACGCGGCCTACTTTACCGTGCGCGCCAAGGATTTTGATTACGCTAACGTGGCCAAGGGCTTGCCCTATGTGAAGAATTTCATTAAAAATGTTTATCAGCAGGGCTTTAAAGCCAGCGTGCTGGATAAATCCACCGTTGCCTATCTGGAACTGGCTAACGAAATGATGGAACGCGGCTTTAAGTTTACCCATCTAGATTTGTACGAATCCGATCCTATTAAATTCCGTGTTACGGAGGAGGGCCTGATGCCGCCGCTGGCAGCCTTGGGCGGCGTGGGAGAAAGCGCGGCCAAGGCTATAGCCGCTGTGCGCGATAAGGCGCGGCCCTTTATTTCCCAGGAGGATTTGCGCCAGCGTGCCGGTATCAGCAAGAGCGTTATCGAACGCTTGGCAGAGGTGGGCGCGCTGCAGAATCTGCCGGAAACCAATCAAATAGATTTGTTCAGCTAGAAATGCTGAAATTACGCTTATGGAGGTTATATGCAAAAAATTATTTTGGCCTATAATTTTGCGCCGGAGCGTTTGCAGGCGCTGCGCTTGGCCTGTATGATGCTTAAGGTGCAGCTGCGCGCCGTACCGCGCAGCGAGTTATTGCAGCCCTTGGGCTGTTTGGCAGGTGCGTCTGGCGTTGAGCCGGTGCAGGAATCTTACGAAGGCGAAGATGCTGCGGAGGAAATGCTGGTGATGTGCGGCTTTACCCGTCCTGATTTGGACAGGCTGCTTTCTGCCATCAAAAAGGGCAAGCTGAAAAAGGTGGCGCTCAAGGCTATGCTGACGCCTTATAATATGCAATGGAGCGGGCTGAAACTGCAACAGGAGCTGGCGCAGGAGCACGCCTATATGCACGGCAAAAAAGCGCCTAAGCCCAAGCATTTTGCCGCTGAAACAAAAGCGGAAGGATGACAGAGCCGCTGTAGGCGTGGTATAATGTTGTACACAGCGATTCGCGAGCTGGAAGCGAAGCGAGAGCTGATGTACAACATATGCCCTTGCGGCGAAATGCTTGTACACAGCGATTGCGGAGCAGTAGGCGAACGCAGAGCTTAGCACAACATATGCCCTTGCGGCATAATTTATTTATCATTTACAGAAGCGAGGTATCATACATGGCTAAAGACAGTTCCTTTGACGTAGTTTCCCAAATCGATATGCAGGAAATGGACAACGCTGTTAATCAAGTGAAGAAAGAAATCGACCAGCGTTACGATTTTCGCGGCAGCAACGCTTCCATCGAATTAGGCGACAAAGAGGTTAAACTGGCCGCAGAGGACGAATATAAGCTGGGCGCAATTTTAGATATGCTGCGCCAAAAGATGGCTAAGCGCGGCATTCCGCTGCGCTGCTTGGTTCCCGGCAAGATCGAGCCTGCCGCTAAGGGTACGGTACGTCAGCAGCTGGAAATTCAGCAGGGTATTTCCAAAGAAAACGGCAAAAAAATTGTAGCCGCTATTAAGGCTACCAAGCTGAAGGTTACGGCCCAGATTCAGGACGATCAGGTGCGCGTGGCCGGAGCGAAAAAGGACGATCTGCAGGCCGTTATCCAAACACTTAAGGCCGACGATTTCGGAGTAGATCTGCAATTTATCAATATGCGTTAAAATTTTATAAGCACAGGGCGTTTCGGAAGAAGCGTCCTGTTTTTTTGTCTCGCTAGTTGCGGCGCTGTCATGCGCTCGCTTGATTTTTAAATTCTCGAAAAGTATAATATTCTTAGAAGCCAAGTAACAAGGAAATGAGGAAGAACGCATGACGGATAAGAAGAAGGATGTATTCGACAGTTCGCAGATTACCGGCAAGGAGCTGCAGAAATATGAGAAGAATTTCAGCGAGGAGGGCTTGCTGCACAAGCTGACGCAATACGGCAAAAGCATCGGGCTGGAACTGCTGTATAAGGCGGCGCAGCTATGGTTCGTTATGCAAAGGCCGGATGTGCCCGCCGCGACCAAAGCGCTGATTATGGGCGCGCTGGGCTATTTGATCTCGCCCTTGGATTTTATTCCCGACCTTACGCCGGTGCTGGGCTATTCCGACGATTTGGTGGCGATAACCTTTGCGCTGATTCGCGTGCAGGGCTATATCGACGAGAATGTGCGCAGGCAGGCGCGGGAATTTTTGGGCGAAATTTTCGGTCAGGAGGCTGTTAAGAGCTTGCAGGAGGAATGATGCTTTGCAGAAATGTCACACTTTCTGTCTTGACTTGAAGCGCGCTTCAGCTGTTATACTATATGAAAATTCAACAAAGCGGGTGAGCTTATGTATAGAAAAATTTTAGCGCTCTTGCTGCTGGCCTTGGCTATGGCGCTGTTGGGCTGCGGCGGCCAGACTGCCGGTAATAAAGAAGCGCTTGGCAGCGACAGCGCGGCAGGCGTTAAATATGTACGCCAGCTGGTGGCGGAGGATAATGAAACGGGCCGGATGCTGGCGTGGCAGAGCGACGTGAAGCAGCCTTATACGGTGGAATACCGTTTGCAGGGCGGCGGCCAAATCAGTACGGTGCAGGCCGAGGATTGCTCCTTTACGGACGCAAAGACAGATTACATTCAGTACCGCGCCCCGCTGCGCAGCCTGCAGCCCAATGCAGTTTATGAGTACCGCATTAGCACCGAAAAAAATAAAGGCGCCTGGCATACGCTGCGTACCGACGCCGGTACAGGCTTTACGGCGCTGATTTTCCCGGATTCGCAAAGCAGCGATTATAGCGGCTGGCAGCAGCTGGCGCGCGACGCCTATAAGCGCCATAGTGACGTCAATTTCTATGTTAATATGGGCGATTTAGTGGATAACGGACAGGACGCCAGCCAATGGCGCGCCTGGCTGAGCAGCGTGGAGCCCTTCAGCGCCGATATTCCTTTGGCTCCCTTGGTAGGCAATCATGAAGCCTATTCCTTGCAATGGCAGGCAGCGCTGCCCCGAAGCTATGTGCATCTTTTCCCTACGCCGCTGAATAGCTTGAAGGCTTATCCGCATCAGTTTTACAGCTTTGATTACGGCCCGGTGCATTTTACGGTGCTGGACACCAATTTTTACGAGATGGAAAAATTCCAGCCGCAGCTGTTGGAGGACGAGCTGCGCTGGCTGGAGCAGGATTTGACTGCCAGCAAGGCTAAATGGAAGGTAGTGCTGCAGCATCGCGACGTGTTTATTTACGGCTTTGGGCCGGAGTCGGGACGGGAACGGACGCAGACCCGTTTCCTAGATTTCAGCTACCGCTTGATACCGGTGTTTGAAAAATATCAGGTAGACGCTGTGCTGACCGCGCATTTGCACACCTATCGCCGCAGAGTGCCGCTGCGCAATTTTGCGCCTGCGGAAAACGGCATTACCTATATTCTGACGGGCGTAGCTGGCAGCGTGCGTTACCCCAAGCTGTGGGGAGATTTTGCCTGGGACGCGGCGCGGGCTCCGCAGCCGGAAACGGCAAACTATATGACCATGCAGGCCGACGCAAATAAATTGGTTTTCAAGGCCTTTTTGCCGGACGGCAAACAGTTTGACGAGGCCGTTTTAAGCAAATAATTGCGCCGCAGGAGCTGCAGAAACGTAATTTCTTGTAAAATTTAGCGCTAACGGCGGCAGATATAGTAGTAAGCTCTTGCCATAGGCGCGGGATAATGTTATAATAACAGTAGAAAATATAAGTATTCTTTGAGAAAGAGTGGGTGCGATACCCGCTCTTTCCGCTTATTATGCAAAAAACTAAATATGGAGGTGAAGCTGATGCAGGCTAAAGAGGTTGAAGCACTGATCGCCGAAATGGTGGAGCCTATTTTGCAGGATACCGAGATGACCTTGGTGGATGTGGAATATGTGCGCGAAAAGGACTGGTATCTGCGTATCTTTTTAGACAAGCCGGGCGGCGTGGAAATTGACGACTGCCAGCTGGTCAGCGAAAAGCTTACGGCTGTACTGGACGCAAAGGACCCGATTCCTGAAAAGTATTTTCTGGAGGTGTCCTCGCCCGGCATCGACAGGCCGCTGAAAAAGGATAAGGATTTTATCGCGGCGTATGGCAGCAAGGTGGATATTATGTTCTTTGCTCCGTGGGAAGGGCTCAAAAGCCTGGTGGGTGTACTGGTATCCCATGACGACGAGGCTGTTTGGGTGAAAAAAATTATTAAGGGTAAGGAATTTAAAAATCCGGACCGCATTGAACGCAGGCTGATAGCTAATATCAGACCGCATATTGATTTTTAAAAATACAAAAACTAGGAGGCGTACTAAGTGAACGCAGATTTTATCTCAGCTGTTCAAGAATTGGGAAAGGAGAAGGGCATTGAACCCGAGCTTCTGTTCCAGGCCGTTGAGGATGCTTTGGTTGCTGCTTATAAGAAAAATTCTAATTCTAATTCCAACCAGAATGTCAGGGTGGATATGAATAAAGAAACCGGCGAAATCCACGTTTATGCTCAGCATACCGTAGTGGAGGGCGAGCCTGCCGACGATACGGAAATGTCTTTGGCCGAAGCGCAGGTTATCGACCCGCGCTATGCCGTAGGCGATATCGTAGAGGTGGAGGTTACTCCGAAGAATTTTGGCCGCATTGCGGCGCAGAACGCTAAGCAGGTTGTTGTGCAGCGCATTCGCGAGGCGGAGCGCGGACAGGTTTACGAGCGTTTCCAAAGCCGCAATCAGGATATTGTGACCGGCATTATCCAACGTATGGAAAACAAAAACGTGTATATCGATTTAGGCAAGGTAGAGGCCGTGCTGACTCCCAACGAGCAGATTCCCGGCGAGATTTACCAATACCACGACCGCATGAAAACCTTTATCGTAGAGGTTAAGCGTTCCAGCAAAGGCCCGCAGATTATGGTTTCCCGCACGCATCCGGGTTTGCTGAAGCGTTTGTTCGAGCTGGAGGTGCCGGAAATTCACGACGGCATCGTGGAAATTAAGTCTGTGGCCCGTGAGCCGGGCATGCGCTCTAAAATCAGTGTATATACCGAGGATGAAAACGTCGATCCCGTAGGCGCATGCGTAGGCCATAAGGGTATGCGCGTGCAGACCATTGTCAACGAGCTGCGCGGCGAAAAAATCGATATCGTCAAATACAGCGAGGACCCCGCTCAGTATGTTGCTAACGCTTTGAGTCCGGCAAAGGTTGTCAGCACTACCGTTAATGAAGAAGAAAAAATCTGCCGCGTGGTGGTGCCTGATTACCAGCTGTCCCTGGCTATCGGTAAGGAAGGCCAAAACGCGCGTCTGGCAGCTAAGCTGACCAGCTGGAAGATCGATATTAAGAGCGAGTCTCAGGCTAAGGAAGAGGCCGCTTTAGCGGAACAAGAGCAATGATGAAGGTAAAAAAAATACCGCAGCGCAAATGTGTGGGCTGCAATGAAATGAAGGATAAAAAGGCTTTGCTGCGCATTGTCCGTTCTCCTGAAGGAGAGATCAGCCTTGACCTGACGGGTAAGAAGAACGGCCGCGGCGCATATGTGTGCCCCGATAAGGCGTGCATTACCAAAGCCGTTAAGGAGAAGCGTTTAGAGCGGGCTTTGGAAAAGCCTGTCAGTGAAGACGTATATCGTCAGCTGCTGGAGGACTTGGAACATGGGCGACAATAAAGCGGCCTTTGCTCTGGGTCTGGCCCAAAAGGCTGGTAAAGCCGTTTCGGGAGATTTTGCCGTGCGCGGCGCTCTCAAAAGCGGTACTGTCGAGCTGCTGGTGCTGGCGCAGGACGCGGCGCCTAATTCCAAAAAGGATATGTACTACCTGGCGGAGCAGGCGGGCGTTCCCGTGCTGGAGCTGTTGAGCCGCGCAGAGCTGGGCGGCGCTATCGGCAAAGCGCAGCGGGCTGCGGTGGCGATTACGGACAGTAATTTTGCCGGTATGCTGATGAAAAAATAATCTCCTTATATCTAGTCTGGAGGTGGATGCATGGGTAACAAGAGAATATATGAGGTTGCTGCCGATTACGGCAAGCACGTAAACGAAGTCTTAGACTTATTAAAAAAGCATAATATCAATAAAACAAATTTCAGCGGTGCAGACGAACAGGTAATGGCTGTTATCCGCAAGGCCTATGACAAAAAGCCGGAGGCGCCGAAGGCCGCTCCCAAGGCTGAAAAGCCGGAACCGGCAAAGCAGGCGGCTCCTGTAAAAAAGGAACAGCCGCAAAAAAATATGAAGGCTAATACTAACGGACAGAGGACTATGCAGCAAAATAATCATAACCAACGCACCAATAACGGCCAAGGTGGCCGCGGGGACAGCCGTCCCGGCAATAACCGTCAGGATAACCGTTCGCAGCAGAACCGCGGCGGCCAGCAGAACGGCCGCGGCGATAACCGCCCGCAGCAAAACCGCGGCAGCCAGCAGAACGGCCGTCAGGACAACCGCCAGCAGCAAAATCGCGGCGGCCAGCAGAACGGCCGTCAGGATAACCGTTCGCAGCAGAACCGCGGCGGTCAGCAGGGCGGTCGCGGCGATAACCGCCAGGGCGGCAACCGTCAGGGGGGGATTTT
>NZ_CAJMEH010000039.1 GCF_905212365.1 uncultured Phascolarctobacterium sp. | reverse complement strand
GGCTGCGGCGGCGCAACGGGTTCCTCCAAGGAGCATACCGTAGATTCCCTGATGAGCTGCGGCGCAGAGGTACAGAAGGGCAATCCGCCGACGGAGCGCAAGATTCAGCGCTTGTTCCGTAATCCTGCCGTTACGGCTATGATTAAACGCTGCAACGACTTTGGCGCAGGCGGCGTATCCGTAGCTATCGGCGAGCTGACCGACGGCTTGGTTATCGATTTGGATAAAGTGCCGAAGAAATACGAGGGCTTGGACGGCACCGAGCTGGCTATTTCCGAATCTCAGGAGCGCATGGCGGTAGTTATCGAAGCCGCTAATCGCGACGCCTTTATAAAATATGCCGATGAGGAAAACCTTGAGGCTACCGTTGTAGCCGAGGTTACTGCCGACCCGCGTCTTGTGATGTACTGGCGCGGCGATAAAATTGTCGATTTGTCCCGCGCTTTCCTGGATACTAACGGCGTGGCACAGCATACCAATGTAGTAGTAAGCGAGGAGCAGCAGGATAACGTCTTTGAGCATGTGCCGGAGGAAGCGCAGAAGGCAAAAGATTTGGAAGCTGCCTGGCTCAATAATCTGGGCCGCCTGAATGTGTGCAGCCAAAAGGGTCTGTCCGAGCGCTTTGACAGCACTATCGGCCGCGGCACCGTACTGATGCCCTTCGGCGGCAAAACCCAGCTTACGCCCAGCGAGGGCATGGTAGGACGCATTCCGGTGCTGCATGGTAATACTGACGCCGCTACGGTTATGGCCTGCGGCTATAATCCTGCCGTGGCCTGCTGGAGTCCTTTCCACGGCGCAATGTATGCAGTAACGGAATCCGTAGTTCGCGCCGTAGCTTTGGGCGCCGACCCGATTAAGCTGCGCCTGACATTGCAGGAGTATTTCCCGAAGCTGCACGACGCCAATAGCTGGGGCCAGCCCTTCAGCGCTTTGCTGGGCGCGTTCACTACGCTGGACGCCTTGGACCTGCCTGCCATCGGTGGCAAGGATTCCATGAGCGGGACCTTTATGGATAAAACTGTGCCGCCGACGCTGGTATCCTTTGCCGTAGGCGTAATCGACGGCAATAAGGCCGTGTCCGCAGAATTTAAAGCGGCAGGACATAAGGTTGTATTCCTGTCTTGCCCGCGCGATACTGCGGAGGTGCTGGATTTTGCCGCTTTGCGCAAAAATCTGACTGCCGTTCACAACGCTATGGGAGCAGGCAAAATCGCAGCGGCAGCCGCTGTTAAAGAGGGCGGTATCGCCGCTTTAGTAACGACCATGGCTATGGGCAACGAGCTGGGCTTTGAATTTATTAAGCCCTTCCACGATACGGATAGCCTGTTTACGCTGCAGCCCGGCGGTATGGTTTTGGAGCTGGCCGACGGCGCAGAGCCGGAGGAGCTGTTCGACGGTTTGGATTATATGCTCCTGGGCCACACGACAGAGCAGGCCGGTATTGCCATTAACGATACGCTTATTGCTGCCGATAAGGCTTTGGAGGCTTACCGTGCGCCTTTGCAGACTATCTTCCCGGACAGACTGCCGGAAGCAGAAGAGCCTGTCGATATCAATATGCCTCTGTATAAAGCGGAGCTGTCGCTGACTGCGCCGGTAAATATTGCTAAGCCGCGGGTGTTTATCCCCGTGTTCCCCGGCAACAACTGCGAATACGACAGCGCCCGTGCTTTTGAAGCTGCAGGAGCTGTGGCCGATACCTTTATTGTACGCAATCTGACTGCGGCTGCTATCGAAGAATCCGTAGAGGCCATGGTTAAATATATCAATAACGCTCAAATCGTGATGATTCCCGGCGGCTTCAGCGCTGGCGACGAGCCTGACGGCAGCGGTAAATTTATCGCTACTATGTTCCGCAATCCGCGCATTAAAGAAGCCATCAGCGACCTGCTGGAAAACCGCGACGGTCTGATGCTGGGCATCTGCAACGGCTTCCAGGCGTTAATTAAGCTGGGCTTGGTGCCTTATGGCGAAATCCGCGATTTGTCCGCTGCATCTCCCACGCTGACCTTTAATAATATCGGCCGTCATATTTCGCAAATCGTGACGACCAGAGTGGTTTCCAATAAATCCCCGTGGCTCAGCTGCTGCGAGCCGGGCGAGGAGCACGCTATTGCCGTATCCCACGGCGAGGGCCGCTTCTATGCGCCGGAAAGCGTTATCAAGGAGCTGTTTGCCAACGGTCAGGTAGCTACCCAGTATGTAAATATGCAGGGCGTTCCCACTATGAACACGCCGTATAATCCTAACGGCAGCCTGTACGCTATCGAGGGCATTACCAGCCCCGACGGACGTATTCTGGGCAAGATGGGCCATAGCGAGCGTTTTGCTCCCGGCCTGTTCCGCAATATTGCCGGCGAAAAGGATCAAAAGCTGTTCAAGAGCGGCGTAAATTATTTTAAATAAACAGTGACGTAAAAAGCCATCGCTTCCGTAAAGAGGCGATGGCTTTTTTGCTGGCAAGCTTCTTGCAGTGGGCAAAGCTTTTCTGCGGAGATGATTTATTCCAGCAGCTTTGCTACGTCTGGCAGCGGCGCTATAGTACGCTTTAAGATGCCGTGCATATAAGCTATGGCGATGCCGTAGTTAGTCATAGGCACGTTTTGCTCCAGCGCCGTTTTATTGCGGTACTGCATTTCTTTTTCATTGAGCATACAGGCGCCGCAGTGAACCACCAGCTTGTAGGGACTAAGGTCCTGGGGAAATTCGATACCGCTGGTAAAAACAAATTGAGGCTCGGCCTTGGTATAGGCGCGTATCCAGTTGGGCATTTTCACGGTGCCGATATCCTGGCACTGGCGGTGATGGGTACAGCCTTCGCTGATGAGAATCTTATCGCCGTCGGCAATGCTGTCCAATGTGCGCACGGCTTTAACGGCGTGATAAAGGCTGCCCTTATAGCGAGCCATAAGTATGGAAAAAGAGGTGAGGGGAACGCTGGGCGCCACAATTTGGCTGACCTTGGCAAAGGCCTGGCTGTCGGTGATTACCAGACGCGGAGGTTCTGCTAGCTTGAGCAGCGCTTGGGCCAGCTCTGTTTCCTGAACGACCATGGCGATGCCATTATTATCCAATACATTGCGCAGCACCTGCTGCTGGGGCAGTATCAGGCGGCCCTTGGGCGCGGCGCTGTCGATGGGGGTTACTAGGATTACTGTGTCGAGCGGCTTTAGCAAATCGCCTACCAGCTGGCGTTCCGTTTCCCGCGGCTTGAGGGCGGCGATGGCTTCTTTCAGCTCGCGGATATTCTGACCGGTTTTAGTGCTGACGAGAAAGCAGCTTTTGGTCAGCGTGAGAGCGCTGGCAGTGATGACAGCCTGCTGCATTTCCGCCAGCGTTTCCATTTTATTGAGCACCAGAATTGCAGGCAGGTCCTTGCGCTGTATCTGCTGCCACAGCTCCTTATCTTCTTTGGCTAAGCCTGCGGCGGCGTCGACTACCAAAAGGGCGATATCGGTTTTGTTAAGTACCTGGTAAGCCTTATCGATGCGTTGGCGGCCCAGCTCGCCTTCATCGTCGATGCCCGGCGTGTCGATTATCATAACAGGCCCTAAGGGCAAAAGCTCCATGGCCTTATAAACAGGGTCGGTAGTAGTGCCTTTTTGCTCGCTGACGATGGCTAAGTCCTGACTGGTAAGAGCGTTGATAAGGCTGGATTTACCTGCGTTGCGTCGGCCGAAGATGCCGATATGGATGCGTTCCGCAGCGGGAGTAGTATTTAAGCTCATAAGATTACCTCCTTCAAAGAGCCGTATAGACAAAAAGCACTGAGGAACAAGCCCCAGTGCTTAAAATTCTTGACTTCCTGATAAACGCTGGAAGTATGCGAAAGCCTGCGTAACGGCAGGTTTTAATCAACCAGTTCCAGTTTGGGATTGGGGTTATACTTGCGGCCTGCTTTAGCGCAGTCCTTGCCGTTGACCTTTACGATATCGGCGGTAAAATTGATGTTGCCGTCGAAGAAGGAGGAGCCTACGGCGTAGGTATCTACGGGCACGCCCAGCTCTTCAAAGGCCGCTACGCGGGCAGCGTCAAAGCCGCCGGATACGATAATTTTAACGTGGTTGAAGCCTTCCACATCCAAAGCCCTGCGCACGTTGCAGACCAATTCTTTGCAGACGCCGGTGGGCTTAAAAGTGCCGATTTGGGTCCACAGGCTTTTATCAACCATGCTGCCGGAAGTATCCAGACGCACGCCTGCCAGCTTTTTGCCCAGCTTGCGGGCTACGGCCAAAGAGGTGTTTACGCAGTCGTTGTCGAAATCCACCAAAGCGATGCGGGCGATGGAGGGATCAACGTATTTGTCAAAGGCCTCCGTTGCCGCTACGGTATCGCCGTTATAAGAAGCGATGAGCGCGTGAGGAATAGTGCCCAAGCCTTTGCCGCCGTAGGCGCGGGCATTGGCGTCGGTGGAAAAGCCGGTGATGCCGCCGACCATAGCTGCATAACCGTCAGATTCCTGCGTTTGGTAGATATCATAACGGGCGGGGAAGAACAGAACGGGCTTGCCGTTGGCTGCTTTTACTACGCGGCGTACATTGGTAGCGATGCGGCTTTGACGCGCCAAAATACCCAGATAGAGAGTTTCCAGATGGGCGAAGTCGGCATAGTCGCCTTCGATGGTCATAACGGTTTCCCATTCGCTGACCTCTTCGCCGTCGCGCAGGGAATGAATAACGATGTCTTCCGGATGGAAGGCGCAGGTTTTAATCAGGGCAATAACCTCGTCGGTACCGCAGACTACTACGTTATCGCGGGCAAATACCTGCATCAATACGCGGGGATGATAATTATCGCCGTTTAAAATTTCTTCGGAACGCAGAAAATAAGCGTCGGTATAATAACCGGATTTGATTTCTTCTACAGGAAAGTTAAATTTTTCTACGGGTATTCTTTTAGTCACTTTGAGAACCTCCCAAAAATTTTTCATTAATTAAACATTTCTGTGATTGAATGTTATTGAAAATATGATACAATAATAGCGTTTGTTATTCAAGTGATTTTACAAAAAAATCGTTTTTTGTGACTGACTGATAATGGTGAATACTTATGCAGATAGAAGAAAAACAGATTACCGTGCTGCTGCTGTCCGCGCCTATTGGGTCGGGGCATAAGCTGGCGGCAGAAGCCTTGGAGCAGGAGCTTCTACGCACGCCGGGAGTGCGGGTTGTGCACGGCAATATTTTTGACTTTTTTCCGCGCTTTTTGGGCAGCGCTTTTCTGCGCAGCTATTTGTGGATTTTAGAGCGCTGTCCCTGGCTGTATGCGCTGGCCTATAAATGGGGCGACAGGCAGGGCGGTTCGCTGTGGCTGCGCGGCTTGCTTAACAGTGCGCTGGCCTGGCTGGGGCGCGGCTATTTGAACCGTGTGCAGCCTGACGCGGCGGTGGCGACCCACGCTACTCCGGCCGGTATCGTGGCCTGCTATAAAAAGCGGCGGCCTGATTTATGGCTGAGCGCGGTAGTAACGGATTTTACTATTCACCGCTGGTGGCTGTGCGAGGGTGTGGATACTTATTTTATTGCCGATAAGCTGTTGTGCGGCAAAATTACGCTGCCGGTTGATGTGCAGCCTTTAGGGATTCCGGTGCGCAGGCAGTTTTTGCAGCATGATAAGCAATCATGCCGTCAAGGCTTCGGCTGGGGCGCAGACGAGCGGGTGTGCCTGCTGATGGGCGGCGGCGAGGGCCTGCTGCCCATGGAAGAAATTATGGAAGCGCTGCAGCGGGAACAGATTGCCGGGCTGCGGGTGATAGCCATAACCGGACGCAACGCTAAGCTGGCGGAGCGGCTTCGAAGCCGTTTTGGCAGCAGTATGGAGGTTTACGGCTTTCGGAAGGACGTGCCTCAGCTGATGGCCGCAGCGGATATGATTATTACCAAGGCCGGCGGGCTGACGTCGGCAGAAGTGCTGGCGTTCGATTTAGACTTTTTGGTATATAAGCCGCTGCCGGGGCAGGAGCAGGGCAATGCGCTCTTTTTGCAGCAGTATTGCGGCGTCAGAGTAGCGTATAACGTACAGGAGCTGATGCAATTAGTACGAGCCAGAAGGTCTGACGAAGCGACGCAGCTGCGGCGGCAGCACGCACATCCGCTGGCGGCGCAGCAGATTTGCCGCTATATTCTGGCTAAAGTACGCGGTTGCGGACAGGAAGAGGACGACGTTGTCAGAAAATAGTGCTTGACCGTTGCTGCTTTCTTCTTTATAATGAGAGAAAATTACATATTATGAAGGCTGTGGCGTGAAGGTGGTCCTGACTGCATAATAGAATGATTTACAGGAGGGATTTGCTTTCATGCATAATCTATATTTAGCTGCTTTATGCGCCGTTGTGCCCGGCCTGGGCCGCAAACAGATATTAAAGCTGACGCAGCGCTTAGGCGGCGCTCGCGCCGTATTTGAAGCTGATGCTGAAGCCTTGCTGGCAACAGGGCTGGCAAAGGCGGCGGCCGTGGAAAATTTTATCGCTAACCGCAGCGCAGCGTGGCCGCAGAAAATAGCTTATTTCTGCCGACAGGAGGGCGTAAGGCTGGTAGCCGTAAGCGACGAGGACTATCCGAGCGCTTTGCGGCAGACCTCCGACCCTCCGCTGGTGCTGTATGTTAAGGGAGAACTGCCGCGTACTGATTACTGTTTAGCCGTAGTGGGCTCGCGGGACTGTACGGCTTACGGTGAGCGGGCGGCGGCTTATTTTGCCGGTGCGCTGGCCAGACAGGGCATACCAATTATCAGCGGCGGCGCCCGCGGCATCGATACTGCCGCTCATGAGGCCTGCTTGGCGGCTGGAGGACGGACTGTGGCCGTTATGGGCTGCGGTTTGGATATGGATTATCCTCCGGCAAACAGCGCGCTTTTTCACCGGATTGTGCGGCAGCAGGGAGCGCTGGTAACGGAATATCCTCCGGGCGTAGCGCCTCTGCCCAGCAATTTCCCTGCGCGCAACAGAATTATCGTGGGGATGTCCCGCGGCGTGCTGGTGGCTGAGGCCGCACGGCGCAGCGGGGCGCTGATTACGGCCAATATAGCGGCTGACGAGGGGCGCGATGTTTATTGCGTGCCCGGCAATATTTTTGATCATACCAGTATTGGCTGCCACGATTTGATTCGTACAGGAGCTAAGCTGGTGGATACACCCCAGGATATTTTAGAGGATAAGAACGATTGGGAGCTGCATGTGCGGCAGCACGTCAGCCAGCCGACGATTTTTGACGCAGCGGAGCCTGAAAAGGACGCGCCTGCGGTGACGGTAACTGAGCTGGGCGGCAGGCTGCTGCAAATTTTGCAGGGCGGGGCCTGTACACTGGAGGAGCTGACGGAACGAAGCGGCGCAGATTTTGCCGCCGTCAGCATGGAGCTGCTTGAGCTGCAGGCGACTGGCTTGGCAGACGTCGATCAGGCTCAGCGATACTACCGCAGGTAGGAGGAAAAGGAATGGCTATGAATTTGGTTATCGTGGAATCTCCCACGAAATCCAAGACTATTGAAAAATTTTTAGGAAAAAATTATAAGGTCAAAGCTTCTATGGGGCATCTGCGCGATTTGCCGAAAAGCACCTTCGGCGTAGATGTGGAGAAGGACTTTGAGCCTAAGTATATCAATATCCGCGGCAAGGGCGAGCTGATTAAGGAACTCAAAACTATGGCCAAAAAAGCGGATAAGGTTTATCTGGCAACTGACCCTGACCGTGAGGGAGAAGCAATCAGCTGGCATTTGGCTCATATCCTTGGCTTGGAAGAAGATAAGAGCTGCCGCATCGAGTTTCACGAGATTACCAGCAGCGCGGTAAAGGATGCGATTAAGCATCCGCGGGCCATCGATATGGATATGGTTGACGCACAGCAGGCGCGGCGTATTTTAGACCGCATTGTCGGTTATCAGCTAAGCCCGCTGCTGTGGCGCAAAATACGTAAGGGATTGAGCGCAGGCCGCGTGCAATCCGTAGCCGTGAAGCTTGTAGCCGATCGTGATAAGGAAATTGAAGCTTTCGTGCCCCAGGAATACTGGACGCTGAACGCTAAGCTGCGGGAGCATGCTAAAGCGCCTATTTTTGAAGCGGAGACTGTAAAATACAAGGGCAAAAAGCTGGAGCTGACCTCAGCAGAGCAGGCTCATGCTGCTGAAGCAGCTTTGGCCAATGCAGCTTATATCGTCAGCAAGGCAGAACGCAAGGAGCGCAAGCGTCATCCGATGCCGCCCTTTACCACATCTAATTTACAGCAGGAAGCTAACAAGAAGCTGAATTTTTCCGCTAAGAAAACCATGATGGTGGCTCAGCAGCTTTATGAAGGCGTTTCTTTGGGCAAGGCGTCCGTAGGCTTGATAACTTACATGAGAACGGATTCTGTGCGTCTGGCCGACGTAGCTGTCGACGAGATTCGCAATTATATTAAGGATAGCCTGGGGCAGGAGTTTTGCTCGCCTAAGCCTAATCATTACAGCGCTAAAAAGAATGCGCAGGACGCTCACGAGGCTATTCGTCCTACCAGCGTACTGCGTACTCCCAGCGAGGTTGCCGGCCATTTGACCAGCGACCAGCTGAAGCTGTATACGCTGATTTGGAAACGCGCCGTCGCCAGTCAGATGAGCGACGCCGTTTATGACGTTACTACGCTGCTTATCGACGCCGGTGATTATCAGCTGCGCGCCAGCGGTTCCATTCTGCGCTTTGCCGGCTTCTTGGAGCTGAACGGCGGCAAGAGCGCCGATGAGGAAAAGGATAAGACCGTACCTTATATCGAGCCGGGCAGCAAGCTGGTGCTGCATAAGCTGCTGCCGGCAGAACAGCATTTCACTGAGCCGCCTGCGCATTTTACCGAAGCGACGCTGATTAAGGAGCTGGAGGAAAAGGGCATTGGCCGTCCTTCCACCTATGCTCCTACTATCGTAACGATTATCAGCCGCGGCTATGTGGTTAAGGAAGGTAAAAAGCTGCTGGTGACGGAGCTGGGACTATTGACCATAGATATGCTGACAGAATATTTCAAGGATTTGATTAATATACCTTTTTCCGCAGAATTAGAGGGGCAGTTGGACGAAATTGCCGAGCATAACATCTCCAAGGAGCAGGTGCTGCATAATTTCTACGGCCCCTTCGCTAAGGATTTGGCAAGAGCTAACGAAGAAATCCCCGCAGTTGATCTGCCGGTGGAGGTAACGGACATTCCCTGCGAAAAATGCGGCCGCATGATGGTAGTTAAGGAAGGACGTTTCGGCAAGTTTTTGGCTTGCCCGGGCTTCCCCGACTGCCGTAACGCCAAGCCGATTTTAAAAAAGATAGGCGTAGCTTGCCCCGTATGCGGCGGCGAGCTTATCGAGCGCAAAACCAAAACCGGCAAAACCTTCTACGGCTGCGAAAAGTACCCTGAATGCGAATACACTACCTGGGATTTGCCCTTGCAGGAGAAATGCGCCAAATGCGGCCATATGCTGGTAGAGCATACCGAACGCAGCGGGCGCAAGCGTAAATATTGCAGCAATACTGAATGCGTTGACGCGCGACCTGTACGGCCTGCTGCCGTTAAGGAACAGGAACCGCCTAAGACAGCCGCTAAAAAAACCGCTCGCGGCGGCAGAAAGAAGGCTGCTAAATGAAACCGGTTCATGTAATAGGCGCTGGCTTGGCAGGCTGCGAGGCCGCCAATCAGCTTACTAAAAGAGGAATTCCCGTTATTCTGCACGAAATGCGGCCGCTGAAAAGCGACGCTGCACATAAAACTGCTTATTTTGCCGAGCTGGTATGCAGCAACAGCCTGCGCGCCGGAAATATTGAAAATGCCGTAGGCTTGTTAAAGGAAGAAATGCGCCGCTTAGGCTCGCTGATTATGGAGCAAGCGGACAAGCATCAGGTGCCGGCAGGCGGAGCCTTGGCCGTTGACCGTGACGGCTTTGCCGCAGGCGTAACGGAGGCCGTGCGCAGCAATCCTTTGATTACCGTCGTGCATGAGGAAGTAACCGACTTGCAGAGTTTGGAGGGTATCGTCATCGTAGCCAGCGGGCCGTTGACCTCCGATGCTCTTTCTGATAATATTAAGGAAATGCTGCGCGAGGAATATTTCCATTTCTTCGATGCGGCAGCTCCCATAGTAACTGCTGATTCGCTGGATTATGACAAGGTGTACCGCGCTTCCCGCTATGATAAGGGCGGGGCGGATTATCTTAACTGTCCCTTTTATAGCAAAGAAGAGTATGTGGCTTTTTGGCAGGCTTTGTGCGCTGCCGAAAGTGCGCCGGTAAAGGATTTTGAGCACGATGTTTTTGAGGCCTGTATGCCTATTGAGGAAATGGCGGCCCGCGGCGAGGACACCATGCGCTTTGGTCCTCTGAAGCCTGTGGGCTTGATTGACCAGCGTACCGGAAAGGAAGCCTATGCTGTAGTACAGCTGCGTCAGGATAACGCCGCCGCTTCGCTGTATAATATCGTAGGCTTTCAGACTCATTTGAAATGGCCGGAGCAGCGCCGCGTGTTCGGTATGATTCCCGGTCTGGAGAAAGCTGAATTTGTGCGTTACGGCGTAATGCACAAAAATACCTATCTTAATTCGCCACAGCTTTTGGATAAGCATTTCTGCCTGCACAACGATAAGCGCTTTTATTTTGCTGGGCAGATGACCGGCGTAGAGGGTTATGTGGAATCGGCGGCGTCGGGGCTGATGGCAGGCATTGCCGCAGCGCGGGCGGCGCTGGAGCTTTCGGAAGCAGATTTCCCTGCGGAAACGGCTCACGGCGCTTTGGCTAATTACATCAGCAATCCGGCTATAGAAAACTTCCAGCCTATGAATATAAATTTCGGGTTGATTCCGCCGCTGACAGTGCGTATCCGTAAGAAAAAAGAAAAGAACGCGCAAATTGCTGCCAGAGCTTTAGAAGCGTTGGAAAATTTTCAAATGCTGCTGGAAAAATAAGATAATTGGTTGTGCCATTTGGTATTTCCGTTTTTTCCGGTTGTAACACATATGTATTATAATCCTATGTTTTTGTAAAAAATATTGCATTTTTTCTTGATTTAATTCTTGGTTTATGATACAATTTTCGTTGTGTAATACGGACGGTCCGCTGTGGGGTTCACACATGAACGTCTATGATTTAGGAGGACATTATGAACATTATTGAAGTATTGGAACAAGAACAACTGCGTTCCGACATCCCTGATTTTAAAGCAGGCGACACCGTAAAAGTTTATTGCAAAATCGTTGAAGGCAGCAGAGAGCGTATTCAGCTGTTTGAAGGCGTTGTTATCGCCCGCAGCGGCTCCGGCGTTCGTGAAAACTTTACCGTTCGTCGTATTTCCTACGGCGTAGGCGTAGAAAGAACTTTCCCGGTTCACAGCCCGCGTATCGAAAAGATTGAGGTTGCACGCCGCGGTATCGTTCGCCGCGCTAAACTGTACTACCTGCGCAACCTGACTGGTAAAGCAGCTCGTATCAGAGAAAAACGCTAATTCAGCGAAGATGTTCATGAATAATGAGAGGGACTGTAACATTAGTAGTGCAGTCCCTTTTATTATGGCGCAATTTCCCTGCGGCTTGCAGGTATTTTTTACATAACTGCCATAAGTTGCCCATGACGGCACGCGATTTTTATGTTAAAATAAAAGCATAAATTGTTTTAGAGAGGGGACTTTATAATTGAGCAGCAAAAAAGAAATTTCCTGGCAGGACAGCGCCAGCGATTGGCTGGTATCTATAATTGTCGCCGTCGCTCTGGCTTTTTGTATCCGTACTTTTTTAGTGGAGCCCTACATGGTTGAAGGCTCGTCCATGTATCCCACGCTGGTCAACCACGAGCGGCTGATTGTGGATAAGCTGAGTTATTTTGTGTCCGACCCCAAGCGCGGCGAGATTGTGGTGTTCCGCTTCCCCAAGGATGAAAGCCGGGACTTTATCAAGCGCGTTATCGCAGTGGGCGGCGATACGATAGAGATGCGCAACGGTCAGGTGCTGGTCAACGGCACGGCGTTGAAAGAAAATTATATTTATAAGGACGACCCCAAGGGCCGCAATCTTTCCAACTTCCGCAAGACGGTAGTACCCGAAGGAACCATTTTCGTACTGGGCGACAACCGCAATAATTCCGAGGACAGCCGCTTTGCCGACGTGGGCTTTGTGCCCCATAAGCTGGTGAAGGGTCGGGCGCTGGCAGCCTTCTGGCCTTTAAGCCAGGCGCGGGTTATCAAGGCTGACACAGGTATGGGCCAATGAGGCTGGAGGATTTTAAAATTCAATGGTTCCCCGGCCATATGACCAAGGCCAAACGCATGATGGAAAGCCAGATTAAGCTGGTGGACGTGGTGGTGGAAATGCTGGATGCGCGTATTCCCCGCTCCAGCACCAATCCCATGCTGCAAAATATTTTAGGCGCCAAGCCTAAGGTCATCGCTTTGAATAAGGTGGATATGGCGGACAAGGCGCAGACCGAGCGCTGGCTGGAAAAGCTGAAGGACAGCGGCTTGCCGGTGTGCAAGGTGGACTGTGCGACGGGCAAGGGCGTGAAGCAGCTCATTGGCGCTATTCAGCTGGCAGCCAAGCCGGTGATTGATAAATGGCTGAAAAAGGGTGTGCGCAACCGTCCCGTGCGCGTGATGATCGTAGGCATTCCCAACGTGGGCAAGTCTACGCTGATTAACCGCTTAGTCGGGAAAAATAAAGTTATGGCTGCCGATAAGCCCGGCGTGACCCGCGGCCAGCAGTGGGTGACGATCGCCAAGGGATTGGAGCTTTTGGACACGCCCGGCGTGTTGTGGCCGAAATTTGAAGACCCCGGCGTGGGCTTCGCTTTGGCGGCGACAGGCGCAATTAAGGAGGACGTTTTTGACAGAGAAATGGCCGTGGAGCTGCTGCTGGATTTTTTAATCCGCAAGTATCCCGAGGCCTTGCAAATTAAATATGTAGTGAGCTTAGAGGCTGGCGACGACGTTAATGCCGTGATGGCGAAAATCGCCGAAGCCCGCGGCTGTTTAAAGGCCGGCGGTTTGCTGGATTTGGATAAGGTGGACCAACTGGTGCTGCGGGATTTCCGCTCCGGCCGCTTGGGCAGCTTTACCATCGACGAGCCCTAAGTTATGAGGTTTTGATTTTGAGAACCGCTTTGTAGTACCATTTGCACTATAAAGCGGTTTTTATGCAATTTTTCAGGCTTTTAGAAAATTATTTTACAAATGGAGAGTGAAGTAATGAAAATCAACGAGGTTAAGGAGCTGCTGGCAGGCCAGCCGGCGGCGGAGCAGATGGAAGTTTTGCGGCAGGACGGGCGCAGCGGCGTGCAAAAGCTGCTGGCCGCCTACGACAAACGCCTAGCTAAGGCTGCGGCTGAACGGCAGCGCTTTGAGAAAATGCTGCGCTACGAGCGTATTTATTATGGGAAGGGCGCGCAATATGTGGCGGGCGTGGACGAGGCCGGACGCGGGCCGCTGGCCGGGCCTTTGGTTATCGCCGCCGTTATTTTGCCGCAGGAAAATTTTATCAGCGGGCTTAACGATTCCAAGCAGCTCAGCGCCGCCAGACGCGAGGCTTTGTACGGCGAAATTATGGAAAAGGCTTTGGCAATAGAGGTAAATATCGTCAGCGTCGGCAATATTGACGCTTATAATATTTACAGCGCTACGCAGCGGGGCATGGCGGCGGTACTGGAGCATTTGCCGCTGCGTCCCCAGGTCGCTTTGATTGACGCTATGCCGGTGCAGGCAGCGGGAATCGAAACAGTTTCCATTATTCACGGCGACGCTTTGAGTGCGTCCATCGCCGCCGCGTCCATCATTGCCAAGGTAACTCGTGACCGCATTATGGAACGTCTGGATAAGCTTTATCCCGCTTACGGCTTCGCGCAGAACAAGGGCTACGGCAGCGGCGCGCATATGCAGGCGCTTGCAGCGCATGGCGCTACCAAATGGCACCGCCGTAGTTATGAGCCGGTCAAAAGCATGGGGCTGCCGCCGGTAAACGCTGCGGAAGATATTTTATATGCGCCCCAGCTCGACGCTTATGAATACCCGGTCGAGGATTAAACTGGGGGAATACGGCGAAAACGCGGCCTGCGCTTATTTAAGGCGGCAGGGATACACGATTTTGGCGCGTAATTTTCGCTACCGCCGTTACGGTGAAATTGATATTGTTGCCAGTAAAGCCGGGGTATTGAGCTTTATTGAGGTCAAGACGAGGGCTTCGCAGCGCTATGGCGCGCCTGCGGAAGCCGTAAACTTGACGAAGCAAAGAAAAATCTATCGTTGTGCCGAATATTACCTCCAATGCGCGGGGCTGATGGACTGCATACCGGTGCTTTCCTTTGATGTAGTTGAAATTATCATAGAAGGCACTGCGGTTGTGCAGCTCAGGCATTATCCGCATTGCTTCTGAAACGAGAAGAGGAGTGTAAATATGTTTGCGCAAATTTTAGGAGAAACTACCTGCGGAATCGACGGAGTACAAATTTTAGTGGAGGTGGACGTGAGCAACGGCCTGCCAAATTTTGATTTAGTGGGCCTGCCTGCGATGGCGGTGCGCGAATCCAAGGAACGGGTGAAGGCGGCGCTGCGCAATTCCCATTATCCTTTCCCTATGACGAAAATCACGGTGAATTTAGCGCCCGCGGATTTGCGTAAGGAGGGCAGCGGCCTGGATTTGCCCATCGCCGTGGGTTTGCTGTGCTGCTGCCGTTTGCTGGATGCGGAAAAGGTTAATGAAAAAGTTTTTGTAGGCGAGCTGTCGCTGGACGGACGTATCCGTAAGGTATCCGGCGTGTTGTCCATGATTATGGACGCGAAACGCAGCGGTGCTAAGGAAATTTTTATTCCGCAGGCTAACGCTGCCGAGGGCAAGCTCATTCACGGCATTACGGTTTATACGGCCAATACTTTAAGCGAAATCGCAGAGCATTTGCAGGGCAAAACGCTGCTGACGCCTTTACCGAAGGAAAATATTCTGCAGAACCAGCAGCGCGTTTATCACGTGGATTTTGCAGACGTTAAAGGACAGCTGGTGGCGAGGCGCGGTCTGGAAATCGCCGCTGCGGGGGGACACAGCATTTTGCTGGTGGGTTCGCCGGGATGCGGCAAGACGATGCTGGCGCGGCGCATGGTGACGATTCTGCCGCCGATGACGGAGGCCGAGGCGCTGGAGGTTACGAAAATTTACAGCATCGTGGGCCTGTTGCCCCAGGCCGACAGCGTTATGCTGGAGCGGCCCTTTCGCAGCCCGCATCACAGTATTTCCGGCAGCGCGCTTTTGGGTGGTGGTTCCACGCCGCGTCCGGGCGAGGTGACGCTGAGTCATAACGGCGTTTTGTTTTTGGACGAGCTGCCGGAGTTTGAACGCTATACCTTGGAAATGCTGCGGCAGCCCTTGGAGGACGGCGAGGTTAATATTTCCCGCGTGCGCGCGGCCTTGACCTTTCCCAGCCGTTTTATTTTGGTAGCCGCTCAGAACCCGTGTCCCTGCGGTTATTTGGGCGACAAGCTGCACCGCTGCACCTGCAAGCAAAAGGATATCGACGCTTACCGACGCAAAATTTCCGGCCCGCTGATGGACAGAATGGATATGCAGATAAATCTGGCGCGGGTGGAATTTGCCGAACTGAAGGAAAAGGCGGAAGGAGAAAGCTCGGCCGCAATTCGGGAACGAGTGGTTAAGGCCAGACTGATTCAGCAGCGGCGGCTGGAGCAGTGGGGCCTGTACTGCAACGCGCAGATGGGGCGCAGCGAGGTAGTAAAATATTGCAAGCTGGACGACAACGCTCAAGCAGTTATGGAAAAATATTTTAATATGCTGCATTTGAGCGCCCGCAGCCACGACCGCATTTTAAAAGTGGCGCGCACGATTGCCGATTTGGCCGCCAGCGAGCAGATTACCGCTAGGTACATTGCCGAAGCGATTCAGCTGCGCACCAGCGTGAGCAATTAAAAAATTAAGAAACGAAAAATTCTTTTTATAACTTAATTCCATAGCTATTTTCTGAAAAGGAATGCTTGCAATAATTTACTGGAGCTAAAATGCTTAGCTTGATTATGTAATATTTTTTCAGATAGTCAGATATTGGCTATCTGATTTTTTATACTATTATTAGATGTTAAAGCCAAGACCTATTACAACTTTCAAGGCAAACAAAAAAGCGGTTCTTCTTTCGAAGAACCGCATGGTTTGCGTGGTGCCGAAGGCCGGACTCGAACCGGCACGAGCGTGAACCCGCTTGATTTTGAGTCAAGTGCGTCTGCCAATTCCGCCACTTCGGCAACTCTTGGCTCCGAACAACTCGGAACAATGAGTATTATACTAGCTTATAATGCGTTTGTCAACTGTTTTTGCAGAAAAATTTGAGCAAGCGCAATTTTATTTGCCGAGCAGCGCTTTAAGCTCCTGCAGCTTGCCGGCAAATTTTTGCAGCGTAATGGTAACGGGCTGAGGAGTATTTAAATCTACGCCGGCGTTTTGGAGAATGTTGAGGGAATAATCGCTGCCGCCAGCTTTAAGGAAGCCTAAATATTTTTCCACCGCGCCGGGCTGCCCGCTGAGGATGGCGCTGGCGAAGGCAGTGGCAGCGCTGTAACCGGTGGCGTATTTGTAAACGTAGAACGGCGTGTAGAAATGAGGGATGCGGGACCATTCGCTGGCTAATTCCTTATCAACAGTTAAGGCGGGGCCGTAATAGCGTCGGTTGCTATCCAGCCAATAGTCTTCCAGCTTTTCGGCCTGCAGCGAGCGTCCAGCGGTAATTTCGCTGTGAATAAATTTTTCAAATTCAGCAAATTGTACCTGACGGTAAACCGTGGTGCGCACTGCTTCCAAAAATTGATTGAGCAGATAAATTTTCTGCTCGTCCGTTGCGTGCTTGAGAGTGTATTCCAAAAGCAGGTTTTCGTTGGTGGTGGAGGCTACCTCGGCGCAGAAAATAGTGTATTCGGAATTTACATAGGTTTGGTTGTGGCTGCTGTAGTAGCTGTGCAGCGCGTGCCCCATTTCGTGGGCTATGGTGGAAACGCTGCTGTAGCGCTGCTGATAGTTGAGCAGCACGAAGGGGTGTACGCCATATACGCCCCAGGAATAAGCGCCGGAACGCTTGCCTTTATTTTCGTAGGCGTCAATCCAGCCGCCGGTTAAGCCTGTATGCAGAGTGGCGACATAATCTTCGCCCAAAGGGGCCAGCGCGTCTTCTACCTTGGCGCAGGCTTCGGGGAAGGTGCAGGAAAAGCTGTCGGCTGCGGACGAAAGCGGCACATAAAGGTCGTAGGGATGCAGCTCGTCGTAGCCTAAGACGTCTTTTTTCAGCTGAATATATTCGTGCAAAGGCGCTAAGTTATCATGTACAGTTTGAATAAGGCCGTCGTACAGGCTGGAGGGAATATTATCCTCGGCGAGGGCGGATTCCAGCGTATCCTTGTAATTATGTACAGATGCATAGAAGAAAGCCGTGCGGGCGCTGCCAGTGAGAGTCGTTGCTAAGGTGTTGCGGAATTTATGGTAGGTTCCCATCAGGGCTTGGAAGGAATTTTTACGCAGCTGGCGGTCGGAGGAGGACATATTGAGCATATAATTGCCTTCACTGACTACGGCAGGCTTCCCTGCGCCGTCGGTAATCGGCGGGAACTGCATATCGGCGCTTACCAGAGCGCGGAAAGCGTTAGCTGCGGAGCTGGTAGCCAAACGGCTTTGAGCAAAAAGAGCTTCCTTGTCTGCTGAAAGTACATGATTAGCAAGGCGCATTAAATTGGAAATATAAAATTTATATTCGGCCAGCAGCGGCTCGCTGTCCAGCATTTCCTGCACTTTTTTTTCGCCGAGAGCCAGCATTTCCGGCTCGATGAAGGAATTGGCGCTGCTGAAGGATGCGGCCAGGCCTTCTGCTTCGCCTGACAGAGCCTGCAGGTGCTGGTCGGTGTTATCAGCATCCTGCTGCAGGCGTGCGTAAGCATAAATTTTATCGAGCATTTGCGACAGCTCATCCTGGAGCTTGAGCGCGCTGTAAAGCACTTGCGCGTTGTTCAAAGTACCCTGTAAAGCAGCCAGCTGCGGCAGCTTGGCTTTAAAATCAGCGCAGGCCTGCTGCCAGTGTGCTTCGTCGGCGTAAATATCCTGTACGCGCCATTTCCATTCTGCGGGAATATCGGCACGGTTGACGTTGCTGCCGTGAGCCGGTATGTTTATATTTTTGTCTGACATGAAAATCAACTCCTTGCAAATTTTAGAATCATACCTTATCATTATACCACAAGGGCATATGTTGTACATCAGTTCTCGCGTCGCCTTTGGCTCGCGAATCACTGTGTACAACATTATACCATAAAATTAAAATATGGATTCGGAAGAAAAAGAGGCAATATTGAATGAAGGTACTTTTAACTGCTATCAACAGTAAATATATTCACACTGGATTGGGTCTGCGTTATGTGGGCGAATATGCTAAAAGCAAGGGCCATAGCGTCAAACTGTTGGAGGAAACTATCAATACGCCTATTTTGGCGGTTCTGGAAAAAATTATGCAGGGCGAAGCGCAGGTTTATGGTTTTTCAGTGCATATCTGGAACAAGCTGTTCGTATTCAGATTGATTAAAATGCTGCGTAAGCTGCGGCCTGAGGCTGTCATTGTCATCGGTGGGCCGGAGGTTGCTTTTGACGCGGAACGTATATTTAAGGAGCTGCCTGCCGCTGATTATATCGTGCAGGGCGAGGGCGAGACAATTTTCAGCGGGCTGCTGCATAGTTTGGAGCTGGGCGGTTCTGTGCCGCGGCATATTGCTTATGTCAAGAATGGGAAAGTGGAGCTGAACGGCGGCACGGTGGTGCTGACGGATTTGGCAGAGCTGCCCTTTCCTTATCCTGATTTGCCTGAGGTGTTGGCAGAGCATAAAATAGTGTACTATGAATGTACGCGCGGCTGTCCTTTCCATTGCGCTTATTGCTTATCGGGAATTTCGCGGTCGGTGCGCCGTCGTCCTTTGGGCATGGTTCTGCGTGATTTAGATAAATTCATCGCGGCAGGGGCACCGTTAGTGAAATTTGTCGACCGTACTTATAATTTAGATGAAGAATATTTTTTGCCGATTATGCGTCATTTAGCTGTGGCCGATACCAAAGCTACCTTTCATTTTGAAATCAAAGCGGATATTTTATCGGAGAAGGTACTGGATTTTTTAGCTACAGTGCCTAAAGGGCGTTTTCAGCTGGAGATAGGTATTCAAAGCACGCATCAGCCGACGCTGAAGGCTATTAACCGTCAGGATAATTGGGTGAAGCTGTCGGCTAATGTACGCAGACTGTTATCGTTTAAAAATATTCATATTCATGTGGATTTGATTGCGGGCTTGCCTTATGAGGATTTGCCAACCTTTGCCAAATCCTTTAACGATGTCTATAGCTTGCAGGCGGATATGCTGCAGCTGGGCTTTTTGAAGGTGCTGCCGGGGACGCAGCTGTGCCGCGAGACGCAAAAATATGGTTTGGCGTATATGGATGAACCGCCTTACGAAATTCTGGCGACTAAATATATACCCTACGGTGATATGCAGCTTTTGAAGCGCGTGGAAAATATTTTGGACCAAACCGGCAACAGCGGAGCCTTTCCGCATATTTTAGCGGCGTTGATAGAGCGCAGCGGAGCGGAAACTTTCGCTTTTTATCAGCAGCTGACAGATTGGTGGGTGCAGAAGGGATATTACCCACAGACTCATAATACTAAAGGCACAGCACAAATTTTGCAGCAATATATAATTGAGCATTTCACAGACGAGCAGGCCGCAGCATTGCAGGAAATATTGCGCTATGATGTGTTTATGGCTGTTCCGGGGTGGCGGCCTGAATGGCTTGACTGGCAGAGCGAAGCGATTTTTAATATCGTATCTGACTTTTGGCGTAATGAAGCGCTTGTACAGCAGTATATTCCCGGTTATAGGTTCAGCAGTTGGCGGCAGATTCATAAGAACTATCCTATCGAGCTATTTAAAACGCATTGGCAAACTGGAGAAGCGGGAGAATACTATGTGATGCTGGACAATAGCGGTGAAGAAAAACGCGCCGTTTTATTGCCGTTGGGCGTATAGTGAGGGAGCTTCATGGCGACACAAAGAAAATTTGTTAAAAAAGTTACGAAAAAAGTAAAAAAGGGTGTTGACAATCGGAAAGCAGAGTGGTATTATATACAAG
>NZ_CAJMEH010000038.1 GCF_905212365.1 uncultured Phascolarctobacterium sp. | reverse complement strand
GGCGGCGGCGCAGCGCCGCAAATAAAGCGTCGCCCGCAACTCGCAGCAAAGCCGCGCCCGCCGCCTCCTGCAAAACGCCGCTGAAAGCGGCTCGCGCCTCTGCCTCCTTATTCTGCCGCACATACAGGCAAATTTCTAAAGCTAATGCCCTGCCGTCCATAAGGCTTACAGGTTAATATCGCCTTCGTAAACGTCGCCGCTGACCGGGTCCACCGTTACCAGCGCGCCGTCCGGCAGCAGACTGGTAGCCCTGGCCGCGCCTACGATAACGGGCAGTCCGCAGGTAATGCCCACGATAGCCGTCGAAGAGGTCAAGCCGCCCTCCTCGGCAATAATTGCCGCCGCCTTAGCGGAAGCGGCGGGAACATATTCGTCGTTCAATACGTCTACGACCAGTATATCGCCCTTTTGCAGCTTATCGCGAAAGTCGCCGGCGCTGCTGGCGATGCAGATGCGTCCGGTTACGGATTTGCGGCCGATACCGGTACCGTTAATAAGTTTATTGCCCACAGTAACCACCTTAATTAAATTGGTACTGCCTGGAGTGCCGATAGGTACGCCGGCAGTTATAACAACGGAAGCGCCATCGCCGATAGCGCCGTTATGCAGAGCGCATTGCAGCGACAGCTCGATCATTTCGTCAGTATTGGTCGAATAAGGCCCCAAAATAGGCTGAACGCCCCAATACAGCTGCATGGCGCGCACACTCTTTTCCAAGCGGGACACGGCCACCACTGTAGAGCAGGGCTTGTACTTGGCAATCATCCGCGCCGTGAAGCCCGATTCGGTAATTGTTAAAATAGCGTCCGCCCTGATTTCCTGCGCAATCTGCACCGTGGCATGGCTGATGGCGTCCGTGGAATGAATGCGCTCGCTGATGCCCTTCTTCCTGAACAGCGCCACATAATCCAGGGACTGCTCCGTGCGCATGGCAATTTTAGCCATGGTCTGCACAGCCTCCAAGGGATATTTGCCCGAAGCCGTTTCGCCGCTGAGCATGATAACGTCCGTGCCGTCGAAAATAGAATTGGCCACGTCGCTGGCCTCGGCGCGGGTAGCGCGGTAGCTGCTGATCATGCTTTCCAGCATTTGGGTAGCGGTGATAACTGGCTTGCCCGCCTTATTGCAGCGGCTGATAATATCCTTCTGCACCAAAGGCACGTCCTCCGTAGGAATTTCCACGCCCAAATCGCCGCGGGCCACCATAATGCCATCGGACACGTTGATGATTTCGTCGATATGCTCCACACCGGCTTCATTTTCGATTTTAGAAATGATGCCCATACGCACACCGGCTTCCTCCAGCACCTTGCGGATAGCAATAACGTCGTCCGCCTTCTGCACAAAGGAAGCTGCGATATAATCTATATCGTGCTGCGCGGCAAAAAGGATGTCGGCCCTGTCCTGCTCCGACAGGAAGGGCAGCTGCAGCTCCACGCCGGGGCAAGCCACACGCTTGCGGGAGCTCAGCTCGCCGCCGTTGACAACCACCGTATGAATCTTACAGCCGTCGATAGCCGTAACGCGCAGGGACAAAAGACCGTCGGCCAGCAAAATACGGCTGCCTGCTTCCAATTCCTGCGGCAGCCCCGCATAGTTTACATGAGCCATCTGCTGGTCGCCCAAATAGTCCTCCGTAGTCAGGGTGAACTCGTCGCCCTCCTGCAAAAATATCTTATCGTCGGCAAAAAGGCCTAAACGCATTTCCGGGCCCTTGGTATCGGCGATAGTAGCGACTACCTTACCGGCCTGAGCCGCCGCCTGGCGCACCAGCGCCAAACGCTTTGCATGATCCGTATGGCTGCCGTGAGAAAAGTTGAAGCGCGCCAAATCCATACCGGCCTCGATCATCTTCTGCAGCAGCTCTGCGTTATCCGTACTGGGGCCCACTGTACAAATGATTTTCGTTTTCTTCATCGCAACTGTTCCCCCTAGCATTGAAACTTATTTTCACACAAAACCTCGTAAGCGTCCTCCGCTTCGGAAACGGGCACGCAGATTTCATAAGCCTTGGTATGCTTGCCGCCTGCGCTCTTGACCCGCACCAAAAAGCCGTTGTCCGTCAGCAGCTTTTGCAGCCGCTGGGCCATAGCTTCGGTTTGAGCGATATACAAAACTTTCCACATGATTCGTACAACTCCATTGTGATTACTAGCTTCATTCTATATGCAAAGTAGCTAGAGGCAGGCTGAACAGGATTCAGTATGCCTCTAGCCGTAAAACTTATTTATTCCTTATAGGCCTTAATCTTGGCGATCAGCTTAGGCAGAATGACATTGACGTCGCCTACGATGCCGTAATGGGCTACGGTGAAAATAGGCGCGCTGGCGTCCTTGTTGATAGCCACAATGATATCCGATTCCTTCATGCCGGACAAATGCTGAATAGCGCCGCTGATGCCGCAGGCAAAGTAAATGCGCGGAGCGACGGTTTTGCCGGATTGGCCTACCTGCTGGGAATGCGTGAGCCAGCCCTCGTCCACAACTGCGCGGGAGCCCGCTACAGCGCCCTTTTCAAACAGGCCTGCCAGCTCTTCCAGCAGCGCGAATTTATCCTGACTGCCCATACCGCGACCGCCGGCCGCGATAACCTCGGCGTCCTCGATTTTAATGGTATTGCCGCCGGCCAGGGGAGCTTTGCTCAGCAGCTCAACCTTGGTTTCCGTGCCTGCTGCCGGGGTGAAGGCAATAACCTCGCCGGTGCGGCCTGCATCCGGAGCCAAGGCCTTGAATACCTTGGGACGAACGGTACCCATTTGCGGACGGTGCTCGTCGCAGACGATGGTAGCGTAAATATTGCCGCCCAAAGCCGGACGGGTCCAGGTAACCAGCTTATCCTCAGTCATATCCAGAGCGGTGCAGTCGGCGCACAGGCCGGTGTGCAGGCGGGCCGCTACGCGCGGAGCCAGGTCGCGGCCGTCACTGGTAGCGCCCAGTACCAGGGCAGAAGGCTTATATTCCTTAACCAGCTGGCAAATTGCGTCCGTATATAAATCAGTATTATAATCTGCATATTGAGCGCCCGCTACCACATAAACCTTTTCTGCGCCTGCGGCAATCAGCTTCTGCGGAATATCGCCCGCTTCGGCGGCGATCAGCACGGCGCAGCATTTTTCACCGGCCTTTGCAGCCAGCTCGCTGGTAGCGCCCAGCAGCTCGTAGGTAACGCCCACGGGCTCGCCGTTTTCCAGCTCGGCGATAACCCACAGGTCTGCTCCCTGATTATTTTCCACAGCCTGCTTTTCAGCGGCGGCAGCCTCCGGAGCGATGGCCTCTACCGGGCATTCTCCCACGCAAGCGCCGCAGGAAATACAGGCCTCGCCGTCGACCATAGCCTTACCGTCAACCATACTAATTGCGCCTACGGGGCAAACTGCCTCACAGGATTGGCAGCCAATACATTCTTCTCTATTTACTTTCATTGCCATTACATTCACCTCAGCGAGAAATAATTTTTGCTGCTACCAGCTTATCGAACAGCATATCCACGGCCTTATCGGCATCCTCTTCCGCAATAATTTCGCTATGGATTTCAGGCGGAACCGGCGTAAAGGATTTTTTAACCTTAGTCGGAGAACCAATCAGGCCCACAGTGGCCTCGTCGATGCCCAAATCAGCGACGGTCAGCGTCGGAATCTTAGCCTTGCGGGCTTTCATCTTGCCTTTAATGCTGGCAAAGCGCGGCTCCTTTTCCGCTTTGGTAACGGTAACCAAGAGCGGCGCGGGAGCGGCCATGATCATAGAGCTGCTTTCAGTTTCACGCTCGGCAACAAATTTGCCGTCCGCATATTGCAGGCTCAACGCGCCGGTAATCTGGGGAATGCCCAGATGCTCGGCAATTTCCGGGCCAACCTGAGCGGTATCGCCGTCCACAGCCTGCTTGCCGCATAAAATCAAATCAAATTCGCCCAAATGCTTAATAGCGGCGGCCAAAGCCAGGCTGGTAGCCAAAGTATCGGAACCGGCCAGAGCGCGGTCGCTGAGCAAAGCGGCCTCGTCGGCTCCCATAGCGATAGCCTCCTTCAAGACATCGGTAGCCTGGGGCAAGCCCATGGAAACGACGGTAACCTTAGCGCCCTCTTTATCCTTAAGGCACAGAGCGGCTTCCAATGCCTGACGGTCGAAGGGATTCATGATATTCTCCACGCCCTCGCGCAACAAGGTGCGCGTTTCCGGATTAAACTTGACTTTTTCCGTATCCGGCGTTTGTTTAACACATACTATAATATTCATTTGCAGCCTCCTTGCAATTCTTATAAGCATATTCTTGTATATATTTATTCTAACATTTTTGCTAATGGCCTTGCAAGCTTAATCTACATAAAGCATCCGCGACCAAGGATTTTTTCTATATCTGCTTTAAAGCCGTCCGTATCACTGCTCACCCAAAAATTAGGCGTCGTTTTAATCACTCTGCGCGACCCCATCAGCCGCAGGTAAACCACATCGCCGCCGGGATATTTTTTAAATACCTGCATCAGCTCCCGCTGTACCAAAGAGTTTTCCAAGTAACCGGGTATCCGCAGGCGTACCTCCTTAGGTCCGGCGTTGGATAGCTTGCGCACGGACATCGCGACAATTTTATTTTCCCGTTCGTCCACGCTGAAGCGCCCGTCGACAGAAACGATATTCTCCTGATAAATCTCCTTCAAGCATTGATGATAGGTCCTGGCAAAAACCAGCACTAAAAACCTGCCGGTAAAATCTTCCAGCGTCAGCAGCGCCATCGTTTCGCCTTTTTTAGTCGTCTTAATAGTGCAGGAGGAAATAATACCCGCCACGCGCACCGTCTGCCCGTCCGCAATATTGCAATCGCCCATAAACTGATGCAGGGGCATATAATGCTTCATAGCCTCTTTATATTCGCTCAAGGGATGGTCGGTAACGTAAAAGCCTATCAGCTCTTTTTCATTCTGTAAAATAGTCTGCTTGGGCATTTCCGGCACATCCGGCAGCTCAATATCCGCGGCAGCCAAATCGGCGTCGTCGTCAAACAGTCCCAGCTGCCCGCTGGCCTGGTCCTTCTGATACGCCATGCCCAAATCCACAACTCTGTCCAAAACGGCCACAAGCTGGGAACGCTTGGCGCCGAAGGAATCCATAGCCCCGCAGCAGATAAGGTTTTCAATAACGCGCTTATTGACGCTGCGCATATTGACGCGGCTGCAGAAATCCAACAGACTGGTAAAAGGCCCCTCCTTGTCCCGCGCCGCAATAATCTCGTCCACCGCCGAATCGCCCACGCTCTTGATGCCCGCCAGACCGAAGCGAATAGCCTTATTCCTGTCTACAGTAAAGTGCAGGCCGCTCTTATTAATATCCGGCGGCAAAATAGCGATATTGGCATTACGGCATACCGAAATATACCAGCTCAGTTTATCGCTGTCCAAAATTACGCTGTTCAAAAAGGCCGCCATAAACTGTGGCCGCCAGTGAGCCTTTAAATAAGCCGTCTGATACGCCACCAAAGCGTAAGCCACGGAGTGGGATTTATTAAAGCCATAACCGGCGAAATGCTGCAAAAACGCGAAAATCTTCTCGCTCAAAGCTTGGGGAATATTATGCTCCCGCTGCGCGCCCTCGATAAAGGCCTGACGCATGGAATCCAGCTCCTTGGCCTTTTTCTTGCCCATAGCGCGGCGCAGAATATCGGCCTGGCCCAAGGAAAAGCCTGCCAAAGCGGACGTTATCTGCATAACCTGCTCCTGGTACAGAATAACGCCGTAGGTATCCTCCAAAATGGGCTCCATCAAGGGATGCAGCACCTCGGCGGTACGCTGTCCGTGACGTCCGGCAATAAAATCCTCGGCCATGCCGGTGCCCAGGGGTCCGGGGCGGTACAAAGCCACCAGCGGGATTAAATCCTCAAAGCTTTCGGGGGCCAAATCCACTACCAGCTTGGTAATGCCCGCCGATTCCAGCTGGAACACGCAGGAGGTATCGCCCTGACGCAGCATGGCGCAGGTCGCCTCGTCCGCCAAGGGAATATTATCGATATCTATTTTTTCACCCGTCGTCTGCTCAATGAATTTAATGCAATCGCCAATGACCGTCAAGGTACGCAGGCCCAAAAAGTCCATCTTGAGCAGGCCCAGGTTTTCCACCTTGTCCTTGTCGTACTGGGTAATAACGCCCGTACCCTCGCTGCTCAGCTGCAGGGGTACGTAATTGCACAAATCGTGAGGCGCTATGATAACGCCCGCAGCATGAGTGCCGGCATTGCGCGGCAGGCCCTCCACGCTTTTAGCCAAGTCGATAATCTGCTTGACCTCCGGCCGCGTATCGTAAGCCGTCTTTAAATCGATGCTGGCAACCAGAGCCTTTTCCAGAGTTATGCCCAGCTCGCGCGGGATGAGCTTGGCCACCTCGTCGCAAATGCTGTAGGACATTCCCAGGGCCTTGCCCACATCGCGCACCGCCGCCCGCGCCTGCAAAGTACCGAAGGTAATAATCTGCGCCACCCGCTCCTGACCGTAGCGGCGCACCACATAATCCAGCACCTGATTGCGCTTCATATAGCAAAAATCCGTATCGATATCGGGCATGCTGACGCGCTCCGGATTCAAAAAGCGTTCAAAAAGCAGATTATAGCGCAGCGGCTCGATATTCGTAATCCGCAGCAGATAGGCTACGATACTTCCGGCAGCGCTGCCGCGCCCCGGCCCTACTAAAATATCGTGCTTGCGGCAATAGCTGATAAAATCCCACACGATAAGAAAATAGCAGGCATAGCCCATTTCGTTGATAATATCCAGCTCAAAATCCAGACGCTTCCGTACCTCGTCCGTTATCTCCGCATAGTGCGACGGCAAAGCCTGCTCGCATAAATGGCGCAGATAGCTGGCGGCGTCGTAGCCCTCCGGCACGGGGAATTCCGGCAGCAGCAAATGGGCGAAATCCATCTGCACATTGCAGCGGTCGGCAATAAGATTGGTGTTTTCCAATGCTTCAGGGCAATCGCTGAAGGCGTCCGCCATTTCCTCGTAGCTTTTCAGATAAAAGCTGTCGTTGGGAAAGCGCATTCTGTTAGGCTCGTCCACCGTGCTGGTAGTCTGAATGCACAGCAGAATATCCTGCGCCGCAGCGTCCTCCCGGCGCACATAATGCAGGTCGTTGGTCGCCACTACCTTGAGCCCGAATTCCTGCGCCAGCTGCTTCAAACCGGCGTTAGCCCGGCGCTCCTCCTCTAGGTCGTGGTTCTGCAGCTCCAAAAAATAATTATCCTTGCCAAAAATATCTATATATTCCTGCACGCAGCGGCGGGCGCCGTCCATATTGCCCTGGGCAATCAGCCGCGGCAGTTCGCCCGCAATACAAGCGCTCAGGCAGATAACGCCCTCGCTGTTGGCGCGCAGCACGTCCTTATCCACGCGGGGACGGTAATAAAAGCCCTCCAGCTGGCCGATGCTGACAATCTTCATCAGATTATGATAGCCCGTATCGTTTTCCGCCAGCAAAATCAAATGATACATATCGCGGTTATTCTTTTCCAAATGCGAGCCCGGCGCCAGATATACCTCGCAGCCGATAATGGGCTTGATGCCCTGCTTTCTGCATTCCTGATAAAATTCTACCGCGCCGTACATCACGCCATGGTCGGTAATCGCCAGGCTGTCCATGCCCAGCTCCTTGGCGTAGGCCACCAGGTCCGGGATTTTCGACGCGCCGTCCAGCAGGCTGTATTGCGTATGCACATGCAAATGAGTAAATCGTTTCGTCATTCTAGTTTCCTTTTATATATTACTTACTTTTTCTTTCCCCACCACAAGCCTATCGTCAAAAAAATAAGATTATAGAACAGCGCGGGGAACAGGCTGTTAATCTGCCAGGGGCTGATATACTTCCAAAAGACCGCCGCAAAAATGCCGGCCGCCATAGCCGCCACGCCCATGGACGCGCGTATTCTGCCCGGAAAGAAAATGCAGAAGGTCAGGGGCAGAAAGATGCCGCTGCCGCGCAAGGCCATGGACAGATAATTCCATTCCAGCACCGACGAATCCAAATGGAAGAAAACAAAGATTACGGCGCAAATAGCCGCCGTTAAAACGCTGAAGCGGCTGGCCCACAGCAAATTAGCGGACGTAGCGCCGCGCCACAGCTTGCTGATAATATCACGGGAAAGCATGGTGCCGATGCCCAGCGAAAGCCCGGCAATGGAGGACAGCGCCGACAGCAGCACCGCAGCCAGCCCCACGCCGCCCAGCCAATCGGGCAGATAGGTAGCCAGATACAGGGGCAGCGCGTCGATAGAGCTTATTTCCGGATGCTGCGCATGCATGAACATGCCGATAACAACGGAGGGCAGGCCCACGGGAATAATAACCACAGCCGCAGCCACACAGCCCGCTGCAGCAGTTTTGCTGTCCTTAGCGCTGAACAGAGCCTGCACATAGGTCTGCGTGGAAATAACGCCCACGACCATGGAAGCCAGGCTCACCAGTCCGTCCTCCATACCGCGTCCGAACAGGCTGAACCAGGGATGAGCAGGAAAGGCCGCCTGCAAGCCCTGCCAGCCGCCTAAATCCGTAAAGGATAAAAAACCGCCGACGAAGATAGTGCAGAAGATCAAACAGATTTTAATAAGCCCCGCCATACCGCTGCCGCTGATGCCGCCGAAAAAGACAAAGCCTGCGGTAATCAGCACGATAAGCACGCCTGCCGTCGTCAGATTGACGTTAAAAATACCGGCCACCAAATGCAGCGCCGTCAGCGTACTGGCTACAATACTGAAAAAAATACCGGCAGAAGACGACAGGGTAGCCAGCCACCCCGCACGCTTACCGTAATTCGTCACTAAAAATTCCGCCACCGTGGTCAGTCCGCTGCGGCGCAGAGGTCTGGCGTAAAAGGCCGCCATAACCAGAAGCGCAATGCCGCTGCCCATGGTGAACCACCAGGCCGTCAGGCCCAGCGTAAAGCCCAGCTGCGCCGTACCCACGGTAGCCGCGCCGCCTACGAGTGTGCCGATGATGCTGCCTGCGACGAGTCCAGCCCCGGCGCTGCGGCCGCCCACATCATAATCGTCCGCCGATTTTATTTTTCTGGCAGCAAGAATGCCGGGCAGCATAGTCAATACTATGGTCACAACCAGACTTACTAAATGCACTGCCGATAACTTCATCACTAATACACCTTCTTCATATAACTGTCAGCACTTTGCTGCCGGGGACTAGCACACAAAATACCATATTAAGTATACCACATTTCCGTCAAATTGAAAAACGTATCTGCTGGCAGGCACACTAAAGAAACGCCCCTGCGCCGCTGTATTGCGGTGCAAGGGCGTTGAGTTTTCGGGAACGCCAAGCTATTCCACTATTTGCCAACCATCGGCCTGTGCCAAAGCCTAAGCTTCTTCTTTGTACAAGCGGAAAGATTAAGAGGCCGCGCCAAAGTATATTAATTCTTACGCATAGTAAGCAGCGCTCGCTCTATTCCGAAAAGTGGTGCAAAGTCACCTTTTTTCGGAATAGCCCCGCCTTTTACTTTTGCCCGGCCATCTGCTCGTACAAATCACTGTTAATAGAAGTATTATACAGCCCGACTTTCTCTCCCTCATGCTTATTTATGCCGGTGTAGGTTAAACTGGAATCTTCATAGCGTTTAAATTTATAAACCGCGTCGTTCATCAAGCCTTCGTTAAACACGTTAAGCGATACCAAAAGCTCGAAGTCCTTTACTTCCAAGCCTGTAACTTTTTTGAACAGCCCCGGCTCCAGCTGCGTAATAACGTCTTGCAATCCAAACTCCCGATAGTCCGTGAGGTACATAAAAACGGGGACGCGGGTCGCAAATTTGATAAGCTTTTCCTGAATCATTTTGCGTTTGGATTTATATTCTTTTTCCTCCGCCGTCAGCTCCTTTTTCTTCGCAGGCGACAGCTCGCCCCCTTCGCGTTTGGCCTTCTTAACGCTTTCCGATTTCGCAATAATAGTTTCGATATCGCTATTCAAGCTGCGGAAGCCTTCGATGCTCATCAAAGCTTTCATCGCTTCTTCGTTAGCCAGCAAGCGGGACAAGGTTTCGTTGTCCACATTGACCAGCAAAGCGCTCTCCCATTTTTTGGCCAGCAGCGTGGCGCTCGTGCCCGCCATCGCGATATCCAGAACCTCGCTGGCGTTGATTTCTCTCAAGCCGCTGCCGTCGTAGGCCAGCACGGGCAAGAAGCGCATAAATTCTCCGACCTTCTTTTCTGGATTACTTTCGCCGACGTTCAAGCGGCAGCTGTATTCGGCAATTTGCTTCAAAGCTCTATCCAACGCGAAGTCGAAAACGTAGCATTCTTCTTTGACTATTTCCCTGCGCCCGTCCTCCAGCGTTATCTCCCACGGGCTTTGCACGCGGAAGGCCGCCTGAAAATAGGTTTCAGGACTGCTCAAATTGCGCAGCATAAAGATTCCCGTCCACGGTTTAATCGTCACGCCCGTGGTCAGCTTGCCGCAGGACAGCGTAATCGTTTTGCTTTGCAGCGGGTCGTCCATGGATTGGCGTACGGGTTCCAAAGCGGCAGCGCCAACGCCCGCCCCGATGCCTGCGCAAATATTTATTTTGTAGTCGTGATAAAATTTATTTTGCCGCTGCTTGAGCAAATTAGCCATCGCATAACAAGCCGCCACGTCCGGCAAAAACCACAGCGTATGCGACAAGACGTTCAACAGCCTTACATCTGCGTAAGGCATGGGCGGGCGCTTCGCCCCCTGCTTTAAATCGTCAACAGTCGTAGCGGCATACGCGCCGCGAATCAAGTCCAGCCATTTCTGCACATAATCGCCATAAAGAAAATGCGCGTCCTCGCCTTTGCCTTCCGCTTTGAAAAAGACGTTCAAATCAAACTCGTCAAATTCGCCCTGCTTGGCGATGCGCTGAATCTCGTCCGGCATTTTATAGGTGAGCATCACCATGCGCGGCAGCGCGGCGTAAGGATTATCCTCCCCCTGCCAGTTGGCCTTGGCCTGCTGTTCGTCGCCGTAAGTCCAGTTATAAATTTGTTCTTCAATAAATTCGCCGGAATTTAAAGCGCGGAACGGCGTGCCGCTAAGGTATAAATAATACGAGGTCGTTATCGGCAGCCAGGTTTCGTCATAATTATTGCCGCTGTTATTATTACTGCCGCTCTCATAAATGTCCTCGTCCTGCTCGAACAGC
Source organism: uncultured Phascolarctobacterium sp. (assembly GCF_905212365.1). Classification (GTDB taxonomy): domain Bacteria; phylum Bacillota; class Negativicutes; order Acidaminococcales; family Acidaminococcaceae; genus Phascolarctobacterium_A. The sequence continues at coordinate 9,021 of NZ_CAJMEH010000038.1, read as the reverse complement.
TTGCTGGCCCTGTCGCGCCATGCGCCGAAATGGTATTCGTCAAAAATCACCAAATCCCAATTAGTCGTATGCACCCATTCGTTTTTGGATTTGATGCCGCCCGTCGCCCTGTCGATGCCCAAATAATCCTGAAAGGAGCCGAAGCAAACTATGGGCCGCGTTTTATCCGCCGCATGGTACTGCTCGTCCGTGCTGACGCCGCCAACTCCCTGATTATAAATGAACTGCCAGCCCTCAAAATCCACATGGGTCAGCAAATCCTCCTTCCACGCCGTCTGCACCGCCGGCTTAAAGGTCAGGATTAAAATTCTTGTAAAGCCCATGCGCTTCGCTAACCGGTAAGCGGCGAAGGTTTTGCCAAAGCGCATCTTGGCGTTCCACAAAAATTTGGGGGTTCTAATGCTATCCGCTTTCGCCGAAGCGTAATAAGCAATGGTTTTTGCCACCGCCGCCTGCTGTTCGGGGCGCATAGCGAAGGACTGCGTGCGGTTTTCCAAATTGTCGACGCGGTCGCGCACGGCGATGTACGCCGCCCGCACGTCCTCCAAACTGCATTTGTACCATTCGTTCCTGTCTTCGCCCGCGCGTAATTGCCTGAAGCCGCGCGACTTTAGCTGCTGGTGGATATCGTGGTCGCTGAAGGAAGTGCCGTCGCTGCGCACGGCGCTCGCCTGCCACAAAAGCTCGTAGCGCACGCCGCTGGTGTGCAGCTGCTCGCGAATGCGCGCGTTGACGTCGCGGCTCGTCTGCCCGATTTTAATGTAACCGTCATGCGAAGCGACGCCCGGCAAACGGTAAGCGTAAATTTGCGGCCTGGCGTCAGACCGCTGCGGGAAAAATTCTTGCTTACTCATCGCGCTCACCGTCCGTATTCATCGGCTTAATCATCGACTCGATAAAATCGATTTCTTCCTGCGTTAAATTATATTTGGCGTACAGCTCAGCGTCAGTCCACGGCTTGGAAAAATCTTGCATGGGGACGAATTGAAATTTATCTTTTGATATATTGATTGATGTTATTGATTGCAACAGTAAAAATCTAACAAGTTTAGTTTTCAAATACTGGTATATATTTTTTACTCTTTCCAAAGAATCTTCACAGCCAATGACAAAATACGAAAATGTACATACTTCATCTGGCTCCATAATTTTTATTTTTGAAAGAATTTTAAACTGACCATTTTTATCTGGTTCTCCAGCATGTTCACCTGTTACTTTACTAACAGCCAACTTCCATTTTCCTATATAATGATTTCCTTTAGAGATTTCTTTTTTATCAATATATCCTATGCCTCTGGAAGAAAACAATTTCAGACAATTTTCAAAAGGCTGTTCTTTACCTCTAATAGATGAACCTATTCCAAAAGGACTAAGACTACTTATAATACTCTCCATACTCTTTTCTTTAAAAGATTTTATCTTGTGAAGAATACTTACAGCGTTATTGTATCTAACAAATACAGAGAACTCACTTAAATTTCTCAACAACGTATTATGTTCATTATTTCTGATATTTGTAAATTGGCACAATCCGTGGTGCGTTTTATCCCATAAGAAATAACACACCCCACCGCCTATGCTTATCCCAGGAAAACAATCCTTTGCATTGGTATAATCAATAATACATTTTAATCTTTGATCATTAAGCATAGCTCTTCTAAAATCATCTAACCCCATTCCTCCGGCAAACCACCTAGATGGAATTATCATGCAAACAAATCGAGGATTTAATTGAATAGCTTTTTGGACAAATTTATTATATAAAGGAATTGCTTGTGCAGATCCTCCATGAGTATTTAATTGATACGGAGGATTGCTGATAATCACATCGAATTTCATGTTCCAAATATCCTCCGTATTCATGGTATGAATAAATTCATAAGCGTGAGTTTCCAAACCGTCACGCCCGCCATACTGGTCTTTCGATGCGCCACAGAAAAGGCATCTGCCGTTACGCCACGTATGTTCGACGCGGCGAAAGCGAATGTTGCCTTGCGCATCCGCAAATTGAGATACGGAATATTTAGAGTTAGGATATTTGGAACAATATAGACTTCTGCGGCTCAAAAGCGCGGTCAGCTCGGTAATCGCAATACCGTAAAGCTGCTCGTGAAAAATATTGTCCAGCCGCGTTTGCAAATCGGGAATTTTAGTTTCCAGCCCCTTTATCAAACGCTTGGCAATTTCGCGCAGGAAAACGCCGCTCTTGCACGCCGGGTCTAAAAATTTTGTATTGGGGTCGCTGAAAAGTTCCTGCGGCAGCATATCCAGCATTTGGTTGGCGACATTCGGCGGCGTAAACACCTCGTCGTTGGATAAATTTGCCAAACAGCTCAAAACGTCGGGGTTGTAAGTCGTTTCGTACAAGCTATCAGCCATTGTCCTGCACCCTCCAATACTTGCTGCTGAATTCCGAGCCGGGAATGGGCAGGGGAATGGTCGCGCCTGTTTTTTGGTCCACTCCCCAATTTTCGTAATCGCTCGCGCCGCCGCCAAATAAAGATTGCTGACAATAGTAATTTTCAGCGTCGGCGTTTTCTTCCAGCAGCACATCGAAGCGGTACAACCTCTGCTGCACCAAATCGTTGATAAAGCTCCATTCGGTAAACGCAATCGCTTCGTCGGTATCGCCGCCGTTTTCGTCGACGCATTTTAAACTTAAAGCATTGCCGCACAAAATATTTTTGCGCACAATATAGCGCGCCGCGTCGCGGCATTCTTCGCGCGCGTCTTTTTTGGCGTTGGCTGTGTAAGCCGCGTCCCAAAGAGCGAAAAGCCTGTCGCGGCATTCCGCCACATTGTCCGCCAGCAGCTCCACGCCGTAAATACTGGCAAGCGCCTGCAAAGAGTACCGCTCATACTCCGCGGGCTTCTTGCCGTAGCGGCGCTCCACAACAGCCAGCTTGCGCTGCAAAATCTCCGCCAAAAAATTTCCGTTGCCGCAAGCAGGCTCCAAAAAGCGGCTGTCTATTCTCTCCGTTTCCGCTTTTACCAAGTCGCACATAGCTTTCACGATTTTTTCATTTGTAAAAACCTCGCCGTGCTTGGCGACTCGTTCTTTAGATTTTATTTGCTTTGTTAAAGGCATAACGCTGCCCTCCGTTGAAGTAAAGGTCAAAAAGTACACCTCTTGACCTGCGCCAAAAAATTCCCACCATATTAACTTATGCTTTAAAAATCAGCTTTAACTCTGCAAATAAAATGTGCTATAATGTTAAGTGATCACTAGTTCAAAACGTGTACTATTTGCACTACTTTTCCGCAATGTTTTTCGCACAACGGTAAAACGACGATACCGACATACCGCACAGCTTAGCCGCTTCCACTCTGGTAATTTTTCTTTCGCGCCACGCGCTGCAAACCTCCGCAAAGCAATCAGGCAGTTCGCGCCTGGGCCGGCCAAAGCGCACGCCCTTGCTCTTGGCCGCGGCGATGCCCTGCGCCTGACGGCTGCGGATGTTTTCGCGTTCCGTCTGCGCTACGAAGGATAAAATCTGTAAAACCAAATCAGCGATAAACGTGCCTAATAAATCCTTGCCGTTCTTCGTATTCAACAACGGCATCTCGATAACGGCAATGTCCGCGCCCTTCTCCTTAGTAATAACGCGCCACTGCTCCTGGATTTCCGCATAGTCGCGCCCCAGCCGGTCGATGCTTTGAATGTAAAGCAAATCGCCCGCTTGTAATTTTGCGAGCAGCTTTTTGTATTGTGCCCGTTCGAAGTCCTTTCCGCTCGCCTTATCGACGAAAATATTCTGCGGCGGCACGCCGACTCCGCCAAGGGCAATGAGCTGCCGCCTTTCGTTTTGTTCCGCGCTGGATACGCGCGCATAACCGTAAGTAATCTCCAAATCGTTCTTCCTTTCCAATGTATAGTGGCGCTGCTGCAAAAATTCCCGGTTATATTTTTGCAAAAAGCCCCCTATTATACCAATGACAAAAAAGAAGCGATTTCTTACCCATAGGGTTGTGATTTTTTTGTGAAAGATGAAAAAGCAAAGAAAGCGAAGCTCTTTGTTTTACTCCATCGCTATTGAGTCAATCACAATGGAGTAAAATCTTGTAAAGCGTAGTAGAAAATGTTATAATTAACTCCATCAAGATTGAGTCAGAGGTGATGGAGTTGAATATTTTTTACGGAAGAGAACCGCAGCGCAAATTATTGCATAGGTTATTCAATAAAGACAGCCAACAGATTATCTTAGTCTGGGGACGCCGCCGCGTCGGAAAAAGTGAATTGATAAAGCAAAGCCTTAAAGAAGCCCCAACGACAAGCATATATTACGAATGCAAACAAACTACGGAAGAAAATAATCTAGAAAGCATAAGCCAACTGTTAGCGGAAACTTTCAATTACCCTAAACCGGCGTTTCCCAATTTGGAATCGCTCCTGGATTACCTGTTCAAAAAATCTATCAAAGAATCTCTTATCTTCGTACTGGACGAATACCCTTATTTACGCGAAACGGTAAAAGGCCTGGATAGTATTTTGCAATCGTTGATAGACAAATATAATAACGCCGCTTCCTTAAAGCTTATTTTATGCGGCTCCTATGTCGACATAATGAAATCTCTGTTGACGAGCGCTAATCCCCTGTATGGCCGTATCAATCAAACGATAGACCTTAAGCCAATGGATTACTATGAAGCCGCTTTATTTTACCAAACATTTTCCGACGAAGATAAGGTGCGCCTATATAGCGTTTTCGGCGGCATTCCTTACTATAATAAGCAGATAGACGCCAAGCTTTCCGTACAAGAAAATATACGCGAACTAATCGCTTCACCCAACGCTCCCCTGCAAAACGAAGTCCCCATGTACTTGAAATCGGAAATAGCAAAAATAAATAACGCTAATGAAATTTTTGAAGCCCTGGCCAAAGGGTATTCGCGGTTCAGCGACATCTTGGCGCAGTCCCACGTCAGCAGCAGTCCCGCGCTCGCCTCAGTTTTAGAAAAGCTAATCCGTATGGAAATCATAAAAAAAGAAGCGCCCATTAACGACGAAAATAATAAACGCAAAACAGGTTATTATATCGTCGATAATTTGTCGCTTTTTTACTATCGTTATGTTTTTCGTTATTCTTCGCAATTACAAATGCTAGAACCCAATGTTTTTTTTGCGCGTTATATCAAAGAAGATTTTGAAACGCAATACCTGCCTCTCGCGTTTGAAGAAATATGTAAGCAATATTTAATCCGGCAAAACAAAAACGGCTTAATGGCTACGCCGTTTGACAAAATCGGCAAATACTATTATGACGACCCCAAGAACAAAACCAACGGCGAATTTGATATAGTAACGCAAGACCCTGACGGTTATATCTTTTATGAAGTAAAATTCCGTAAGGAGCCTCTAAGCGAAGCGGCGATACTCAAAGAAATCCAGCAAGTACAAGCGACGGGATTAAACTGTTATAAATACGGCTTCATCACCAAAGCAGGATTTCAAATCCCGCCACGCGAAAATTTAATTTTGATAAGCCTGCCGCAGCTGTATAAGTAACAAAGATATTTGCAATTTCACGCCAAAGCCGTACCATCCTTTACAAATAAATACTTGCCGGCATTCTTGCGGAAATCGCTAAATTTGAGTATAATAAGACACAGTAGTGTATATCAAATTTTCAATTAGTGTATGCTTTTTTGGAGGATGAATATGAGTCGTTTAAAAATTGAAACACCTGACCAAGCCCAATTAACGGTCGAACGCTTATATAAAGACCTTGAGCGACACATCATCGCCAGCCCTCCGGGACTGTGCCCTGTAGATCTGCAGCTTTCCTTTTTAAAAGTCTGCCACGCTCAAACCTGCGGTAAATGCGTTCCCTGCCGCGTGGGCCTTGCGCAGCTGCAAAACCTGATGGAAGACGTTCTGGACGGCAAAGCAACCATGCAAACCCTTGACCTTATCCAAAGCACCGCCGAAAACGTAGCGAACAGCGCCGACTGCGCCATTGGCTACGAAGCGGCCAAAATGGTGCTGGCAGGCCTGGAGGGCTTCCGCGAAGATTATATTAACCATGTTAAAAAGGGTAAATGCTCCGTGCATGTGCACCATTCCATTCCCTGCGTGGCTCTGTGCCCGGCGCAGGTGGATATCCCCGGCTATATTGCGCTTGTGGGCGCAGGTCGTTATGCCGACGCCGTCAAGCTAATCCGCAAGGATAACCCCTTCCCCACCGCCTGCGGCCTTATCTGCGAGCATCCCTGCGAAGCCCGCTGCCGCCGCAATATGATTGACGCCGCTATTAATATCCGCGGCTTAAAGCGTATGGCCGTGGATAACGCGCCCAGCAACACCGTACCCGTTCCGGACAAGCAGCCGGCTACCAATAAACGCATCGCCATCATCGGCGGCGGCCCCAGCGGCCTTGCGGCAGCCTATTATCTGGAACTCATGGGCCATCACGCCGTCGTTTTTGAAGAAAAGAGCAAGCTGGGCGGTATGCTGCGGTACGGCATTCCCGCCTACCGCTTCCCCCGCGAACGCCTGCAGGAGGATTTGGACGCCATCCTGTCCACCGGCGTAGAGGTACGCCTCAACTGCAAAGTAGGCAACGGCGAGGGCGAAATTCCCTTTGAAAAGCTGCGTCAGGAATTTGACGCCGTTTATATCGCTATCGGCGCGCACACCGATAAAAAAATCGGCATCGACGGCGAAAATTCCCACGGCGTCATCAGCGCCGTAGAAATGCTGCGTTCCATCGGCGAAGATAAAATGCCCGATTTCGCAGGCAAAACCGTCGTCGTTATCGGCGGCGGCAACGTAGCCATGGACTGCACCCGCAGCGCCGTGCGCCTGGGAGCAAAAAAAGTCATTATCGCTTACCGCCGCCGTCAGGACGATATGACGGCGCTGCCGGAAGAAATTGAAGGCGCCGTAGCCGAGGGCGCAGAGCTGTACGGCTTAAAAGCGCCCCACCACATCGAAGCCGACGCCGACGGCAACGTGGCCGCCCTGTGGGTAGAACCGCAGATTATCGGCCCCATCGACGCCTGGGGACGCGCCCGTCCCATCCACGCCGACGTAGAGCTGCAGCGCATTCCCTGCGACATTATCGTCGTAGCCATCGGCCAGGGCATCGAGCTGCGCCCCTTTGAAGAAGCGGGCATTAAAATCAAGCGCGGCACTATTTCCGCGCTGTCCAGCAGCGAGCTGGCCAATACCGAAGGCGTTTTCGCCGGCGGCGACTGTGTAACCGGCCCCGCCACCGTTATCCGCGCCATTGCCGCAGGCAAGGTGGCCGCAGCCAATATCGACGAATATTTAGGCTACGAGCATACCATCACCTGCGACGTGGATATTCCCGACCCGGCCATCGACGATAAGCGTCCCTGCGGCCGTATCCAACTGACCAATCACGAAGCGGGCCAGCGCAAGGGCAATTTCGAGCCCATCGAATGCGGCATGACCGTACAGGAGGCCTGCCAGGAGGCAGGGCGCTGCCTGCGCTGCGATAAATTTGGCTTCAGCACCCTGAAAGGAGGCAGAACCTTAAAATGGTAAACCTAAAGATTGACGGCTTCGACGTATCCGTTCCCGAAGGCACAACAATTATGCAGGCCGCTGCCGCCGCAGGCATCGACATTCCCCGTCTGTGCTATTTAAAGGGCGTCAACGAAATCAGCGCCTGCAAGGTCTGCGTAGTTGAAATCCAGGGACAGAACCGCGTAGTTACCTCCTGCACCACACCGGTACAGGAAGGCCTGGTAGTATATACCAATTCCCCCAAGGCGCGCAGCGTGCGCCGCACCAACGTAGAGCTTATTTTGTCCCAGCACGACTGCCTGTGCGCCACCTGCGTGCGCAGCGGCAACTGCAGCCTGCAAAAGCTTTCCAACGATTTGGGCATTTACGATATTCCCTTTGAGCGCGATGTGGTGGATACGCCCTGGAACCAGGACTTCCCCCTGATCCGCGACTCCAAGAAATGTATAAAATGTATGCGCTGCGTCCAAATCTGCGATAAAATTCAGGACCTGCACATTTGGGACGTCCAGAACACCGGCGCACGCACCACCGTGGACGTAGCCGGTAATATCTCCATCGAAGCCTCCAACTGCAGCCTGTGCGGCCAGTGCATCACCCACTGCCCCGTAGGCGCGCTGAAGGAGCGCAACGACGTGCCCAAAATTTACGAAGTATTGGCCGACCCCGCCAAGGTAACGTTGGTGCAGGTGGCTCCCGCCGTGCGCACCGCCTGGGCCGAAGCCTTTAACCTGCCGGAAGAACTGGCGACCGAAGGCCGCATGGTAGCAGCCCTCAAGCGCGTAGGCTTCGATTATGTTTTCGACACCACCTTCGGCGCTGACGTGACCATTATGGAGGAAGCCAGCGAGCTGCTGGAGCGTCTGCGGCACCACGATGCCCACAAATGGCCCATGTTTACCTCCTGCTGCCCCGGCTGGGTAAGCTATGTGACGAAAAAATATCCCTCCTTCGTCGCTAACCTTTCCACCACCAAATCGCCGCAGCAAATCTTCGGCGCTATCGCCAAATCCTTCTTCGCTGAAAGGAAGGGTCTCAAGCCCAAGGAAATCTGCTCCATTTCCATCATGCCCTGCGTTTCCAAAAAGCGCGAGGCAGCGCTGCTGTCCATGCGCAGCAGCGGCGCTCACGACGTAGATATCGTGCTCACCACCCGCGAGCTGATTCGCCTGCTGCGGGCCGAGCATATCAACCCCGCCACCCTGCCGGAGGAACCCTTCGATAATCCGCTGGGACAAAGCACCGGCGCAGGCATACTCTTCGGCGCAACCGGCGGCGTTATGGAAGCGGCGCTGCGCACAGCCTATCACGCCGTTACCGGTCAGGAAGCTCCCTTCGACGCCTTCGTCAGCGTGCGCGGCGAGGAAGGCCGCAAAGTCAGCGAATTTACCATCGGCGGCGTTACCCTGCGCACCTGCACCGTCAGCGGCTTGGGCAACGCCGGACGCCTGCTGGACGACCTGAAAGCGGGCAAGGTGCATTACGACTTTGTCGAGGTTATGGCCTGCCCCGGCGGCTGCGTCGGCGGC
>NZ_CAJMEH010000037.1 GCF_905212365.1 uncultured Phascolarctobacterium sp. | reverse complement strand
CCTGCTTCCTCCTCCACCACGTCGCCGCCGTCGCCCTGGCCGACGCCGCCTCCGCCGCCGCCGAACATAGTAACCTCAACTATATCATCCTGACTGGCGTGGGAAACGGTAAGGACGCCGGTAAACGCCACGATGAGAAAGACCAGACAGTGTACCAGTACAGAGCCCAGCATACCGATCCTTTGACGCTTCTGCATGTCCATTATTTATCAGCTCCGTCCGTAGCTAAACCAAAGCGGGTAATGCCCGCGCCCTTGAGCTTGTCGATAAGGGTAATAACCTTGCCGTAGTCGATATCCCGCTCGGCACGGATGACGATGGCAAAATTAGGGTTGTTCTTCTGCTCCATGCTGGCCTGCATAATGAGGGCGTTCATGTCCGTTAAGGTATCGCCCAAATAAATGCTGCCGTCGCTTTTCATGGAAACGGCGAAGGTAGTGCTGGTGTCGGTCGCCGCCGACGCCGCCTTAGGCAGCTTTACAGGAATGGTTTTTAAATCGATCATATACATGGTGCTGAGCATGAAGAAAACCAGCAGAAAGAACATAATATCGATCATGGGAATGATATTTAATTCAGGAGTCTTGCGGTTGCGGATATCGCGTAATTGCATTATTGATCACTCCTTGCAGCCGCTTCCAGCAGAGCGGAAAAGCATTGTTCCATATTGGTGATGATATTATCCATGCGGTGAGCAAAATAGGAATGGGCGCACAAAGATAAAATCGCTACGCACAAACCGGTAGCGGTGGCGATTAAGGCCTCGCCGATGCCGCCGGTAATGGCAAGGGGAGCACCGGCCTGTAAATTAAAGATACTGAAAGCGCCGATCATGCCCACGATAGTACCCAAAAGCCCCAGCAGCGGCGACATGGTGACGATGATGCTTAAATAATCGAGACGGTTGCGCAGCTGCGCGATGAAAATGCCGGCCTGACTTTCCAGATAGGCCTGCTTCTGCATTCTTCCGCCGGAGATAGCGGCTGCGGCTGTAACCATCTGGGCGCACTGGCCCTGGGCGCTGGCCGCCAGCTTGTTGGCTTCGTCAATATTATTCTGCCTTAACAGGGAACAGTATTCAGTGGTGAAGGCCTGGCCGGAATCAGAGGCCTTGTAGAATAAAAAGCGTTCGATGGCGATGGCGATAACCATAAGAGAACAGAAGAGTAAGGGCCACATAACAAGGCCGCCTTTGTGGAAGTACATGATAGTTTGTTGCATAGCGTCCATAAAACATCCTCCTAAAAATGGCCCCCGAGCGTAGCAGCCAGCGCGTGAGCGCTGCAACGCAAAAGTGCTCGATACACTTTTGCTTGACTGGGGGGGACAACGGTGTATAATGAGAAACGAAACCAATTATCACTAGCAATTATACAACAGTTAAATGAAAACATCAATAGAATATTTGCTTCAGGTGCGCGTACACGCTTAAAAGAGAAATAGGTGCAAAACCTATGCTGTCCCGCAGCTGTAAGGTGGAGCAGGCTTCAAAGATGTCGCTGGGGAACCGGGAAGACAAAGCCTGCGAAGAAGCCGAGCCAGAAGAACTGCCTGAAGCAAGCCGTATCATTCTGCGAACGACGGAAAGAGGCAGCCTGACGGGCAAACGTCTTTCTGTATGCGCAGAAAGGCGTTTTTTCTTTGTTTTAAACTAGGCTGCAAGCGAAACACGGCAAGCTCGGTAGAATGGTTTGAAAAATAAAAAAATTTAATGGGGTGTTTGTATGTTTAAGAAAAAGGCTTTAGTTATGTCAGTACTGTGCGCAGTGGCCAGCGTGGGCTTTGTGGTAAGCGCCAGCGCTGAGGAAACCATGAGCGGCAAGCTGGACGAGGTTGTCATTGAGGCTGAGCGCGGCGTGCTGCCGGGCGGCTTTGTAGCCAGCGAGGACAGAGTGGGCATTTTGGGTAGCATTGAAGCTATCGACGTACCCTTCACGCAAAAGAAGTACACTGAAAAGACTATTGAAAATTTTGCTGATCCCAACCAACCCTTGAACGGCGTTTTAGCTAACAATCCGTCCATTAGAGTGGGCAGTCCTTCGCCTATGTACACTGACTTTAGCATGCGTGGCGTAAACATGAATGCGGCGCACTACTACATCAATGGCATTCCCAATATGTTCAATCAGACTAGAAGTATTCCTGCCTATGTTTTGGAAAGCGTAGAAATTGTTTCCGGTCCGAATACTGTTTTGAACGGCGCTACCTTCTCCAACAATGGTACTAATGGTACTGATGCGCCTGCCGGTTTGCTGAATGGTATTACTAAAAAAGCTACTGACGATCCTATTACACGTTATACTCAAAGCTTTTCCGGCCGCAGCACTTGGACGGAAAATTTAGACGTAGGCCGCCGCTTTGGCAAGGATAACGAATGGGGTGTGCGCGTCAATAGCCGTTTGGAAAAGGGCGGCTTGTCCATGAACGGCACGGAGATCGATGATAAAACAATTTATTTGAACATCGACCACCGCAGCGATAAGAGCACGACTAATATTTTTGGCGGATACTTCGATTGGAAAGTTGACGGCGGCCAAAGATGGTTGCAGGCTAAGGATGTAAAACATTTGGCTGACGCGCCGAACGCTAAAAATAACCTGAGCTTTGATGGTCAAACCAAGCAAAACCACGGTTACTTAATGACCTTGAATCATGTGCAGAAGTTCAGCGACAAATGGAGCGCTTTTGCGAATATGGGTTATAACTATTATACCGAGCACAAAAACGATCCTAATAGCGGCTCTTTGACTCTTAAAGATTATGGTGTTTTGAGCGGTACATTCCGTGACTATAAATCTGAAAGCAGAGGTATATATACTCAATTTGGTATTTCTAATGAAGTTAAAATGGGTAATGTAAAAAATAATCTGTCATTTGCTGTAGACTATTTTAATTATAAGAGCAAATCGCTTAATACTGGTTCAGCAGATGGACAAGCTACTATAACAGGTAATTTATGGAATGGGGTTCATGTTGTGGGCTCACCTATTTTAGCAGGTTCTTTAGATTCAACTGGATTTAGTAAAGAAACAGCAATTGCTACAACCTTGGCTGACAGATTGGAATTTGGTAAAGCTTCTGCTTATGTAGCATTACAATATCGAGATACGGAAACTACCAGTTCTTCTGGAACAAAAGTAAGTAAAGATTCTCTGAATCCGACCTTTGCATTAGCTTACAGGCCTGTAGATAATCTTTCTGTTTATGTAAGCCATGCCCAATCTTATACTAAGCCAGTGGAAGTAAGCAAAGATTATGCGAATAAAGGTGAAATATTTGATCCTATTAAAAATAAACAAACGGAAATTGGCGTAAAATACCGTAGCGGTGAGGCTTTGCACAGTCTGGCATTATTTCAATTAGATCAAGCAAGTTATATGGTTGAGGGAAATTTAAGCAATCCTACTGAAGCATATTATACGCAAAATGGTAAAAATGAATTTAAGGGTATCGAGTATTCTATTGCTGGTAAGATAGCTCCTAAATGGAATTTAATGGGTGGCTTAATGTATTTACATGGTGAAAGAACAGGTACGCCTACTGTTTCATGGAGTAAAAATAAGACTACTGGTAAGTATGAAATGAAGCCTGTAGCTTCTAAAGACGGTTGGTATACTACTGGTACGCCTAAATGGAACGGCGTACTTGCTGCCGAATACGAAGCAGATAAAGATACTTCCATTTTAGGCCGCATTAATTATACTGGTAAATCCCATGTTAATGATAATGGCGTAACTACTCCGTCCTTTGTAACCTTTGATTTAGGCATCAAGCATAAAACCAAGATCAATACCGTACCAGTCACTCTGCGTGCAATGTGCTACAATTTGTTTGGCGAGGATTATTGGATTTCTCGCGGTACTTCCGTAGCCTTTGGCGCTCCCAGAACCTTTATGCTGTCCGCACAATTTGATATTTAATGATTTGCTAGTTTTATAAAAAAGAAAAACGCAGGCGATTTGGATTTTCCGGTCGCCTACGTTTTTAAAATAGCTGCCTTATTTAAGGCTTTATTGTTTTCCAGCAGCGTTCCTTCAAAAAGGCTGCAATTACAGAAATGTTTTCATTTTCATAGTATTTTACAAGCAGCCGTTTGAACTCCGGCACTTCCTTTTCAGGAATTACTAAGAAACCGGCACCATGCGCAATAAGATAATGGTTGGCGAAAATTACAGCCGTTCGTTTGTTGCCGTCTAAGAAAATTTGAGTCTTCATACAGTAAAGACAAAGCTTGATAGCAATATCGATAGCGTCGGCATCGTCCTCAATAAGCGTTCGGATTTTATCTTTTACATCCGGTTCGTTAGGCAATGGCGGAACATATGACGAGCCGCCTATAGTAACAGGAACGCCGCGTATGCGGCCGCCCTCTGCAAAAAAGCCTTCGTTAACAAGTCTTGCGATATGGCTGAGCATATAGTAGTCGGATTTGCTGGCAAGCACATCACGATCCAAAATAAATTCCCATGCGTGTTTTAGATTTAAAATCTTTTGTACATCGGTAGCTGTCATACCGGAAACTTTTCCGTTTTCTATGATTTCTTCTGTCTGTGGGAATGATGTAGCAACACCCTCTAAAACAGCCTGGTCATAGATATTCATTTTCATATTAGCGCGTGCAAAGGCTATGTTGTTGATAACGTCGGCGGGGAGTTCATCCTCAGAATACCCGGCTGCAGAAAGCTGTTTTTCAATGCTGCGGAGCGATTTCCTGATTTCACGGGCTTCTTTGGCATTTCGCAGCAGCAGATTATGCAATTCTTCGGTATATACACCCACATACGTTGAGGTCTGCCTGCCTGCTGCACGCTTTCTTACATAAAGGTATTTCCCATCGCCACGCTGCTTGATTTCGGGCGTGCCATCGTAGGGCATTAAATTCAGCCTTGCGTGGAGATCTGCCCTGCTTCTGAGTAATTCCTGTATTTCATTATATTGAATTGTCATAGGTATAACTCCTTTGGGGAACAAATTTCACAATAATGATAGCATAATGCTCCCCAAAAAGTCAATCTGCGTTGAACAACGTTGTCTTTTTCAGCCTTTCAGCATAAAAACAGGAGCAGCGATATGCGCTTATAATCAGAAGTCGCACAAATCACGATTTTTAAAAAGCCGTTTTCTACACAAAACGAGAATTTTTAGCATACTAAAGTAAATCTTACGTTTAAGCAAACAAGCAATAGCAGCTAGCTGCAAATATTGCATTATATATCATATAGCAAATTTCCTTTTGCTTTTAATCTGTGCTGCAAGCGAAACACGGCAAGCTAGGCAGTACGGTTTAAAAAATAAATTTTAACGAGGTGTTTGAAATGTTGAAAAAGAAAGCGCTTATTGCGTCCGTTTTATGCGCGGTAGCCAGCGTAGGCTTCGTTGCAGGCGTCAGTGCAGAAGAAACCATGAGCGGTAAGCTAGATGAAGTTGTCGTTGAAGCAAGCAAGGATGTACTCCCGGGGGGTACGTCGCTACTAGTGGCAGCGTTGGTATTTTAGGCGATAAGGATGTTATGGATACGCCGTTTACTACAACCAATTTGACAAACAAAACGCTTGAAACTTTTGGTGGCCCTAATCAGCCTTTGCAAAGCGTTTTAGTTAATAATCCTTCAGTTCGTCTCGTTGGTACGAATTTGCATAATGATTTTTCTATTCGTGGTTTAAAATCGACTGGCACGAGTACATATGTAAATGGTATTCCTGGACTAATGACTCAATTTTGCGCTCCTACTTTTTTTGTAGAGGATATTCAGTTTATTTCTGGTCCGAATAGTGGTATTACTGGTATTCCTAGTACTTATGAAAGCAGTAGCGCAGGCGGTATTGTAAATTTTGTTTCTAAAAAAGCTACCGAGGAGCCTATTACTAGGTATAGGCAAACCTTTTCCGGTAAAGGCTCTTTAGGTGAATATATAGATATCAGTCGCAGATTTGGTAAAGATAATGAGTGGGGCGTGCGCATCAATACAGAATGGCTTGATGGAGAAACAGCTATTGATGAGCAGGATATAGAGGCGCAAGGTATTTTTGCTAATATTGACCACAGGAGCGAGCATACCAAGACCAATTTGCTTGCAGGTTATCGACATCTAAATATTGAAAATGGCGCTCGTTGGTTTACGCTGAAAAATTCAGATGGTGTTCCAATAAAAGATATTACAAAGGTACCCAGCGCTCCGGATGCAAGTAAAAACTATGGTATTGATGGACTTGCTAAAGAGGCTGAAGGTTATATGATTGCTTTGAATCATGAGCAGGAGTTTACCAAAGACTGGAAATGGTTCACTAATTTTGGCTATAATGATAACAAGTTGCAGCGCAATATTATTGGCGCTTCCAGTAATTTTGTTATCATTAATGATCAAGGTGATGTGAATACAAATCTGATGTCTACGCAAACTGTTACCAAAAATCGTTTTTGGCAGGTAGGCATTAACGGGAAGGCTTCAACAGGAGAATTAGAGCATGACGTAACATTCGCTGTGGAAAAAGCTTGGTACACTATTGGCAGCTCCAAAAACTCCTATAGTGGTAAGATGGGCAGCGTAACTGGCAATATTTATCAGGCTAATTTTCAACCTAATAGCGTCTGGTGGCCTAGTATAGAAACCGGCACTAGTACAAAAAATGCATACTGGGGCGCTTCTATTGCCGACACTATCAAATATAAAAAATCGCAGCTATTATTAGGCTTGCATAAGCATAGTGCGCATGTCGATTCTTATAGTGCTGCAACAGGTAAGCACAATAGTTCTGTGGATAGCGATGCTGTATGTCCGACCTATGGATATGTATATCAGCCAAATGAAAATATTTCGTTCTATGCAAGCCACTCGGAAAACTTTGATAAAGGTTCGGTTGTAGGTAGTACATACGCAAACGCTGGAGACATTCTTGATCCAGCTAAGACGAAGCAAAATGAAATAGGTATAAAATATGAAAATAAAGGATTGTTTGCAAGCTTAGGATTCTTTGAGATTACTCAGGCGAATAATATAAGTGTTTCTAAATCTGACGGCGAGTATTATTTGCAGGATGGCGAAGCAGAATATAAGGGCATAGAATTAGCCGTAAATGGCAAAATAGCTCCTAAATGGAATGTTATGGGCGGATTTATGTATCTTGACGCTGAACAGAGCAAAACGCAGGGAGGAACTAATGACGGCAAGACTGTTAACGGTGTAGCCAAGTGGAACGCGGTTGGTACAGTAGAATATGTTGCTGACGATAGCTTTAGTGTTTTAGGACGCGTTTTGTATAACAGCGAAGCCAGCATTTTTAATGAGAGATTAAAGGTGCCTTCCTTTACTACCTATGATTTAGGAGTTACTTGGAAAACTAAAATAAATACTGTTCCTGTAAAATTAAGCGCGATGTGCTATAACATTACAGATAAGAGCTATTGGACTGCGCATACCGGTAATGGTTTGATTCTTTCTAATCCTCGCACATTTATGCTTTCCGCAACCTTTGACATTTAATCATTCACAAACTCACTGTAAAGAGGGCGTTTTGTCGCCCTCTTTACAACTATTTTCTGCTTTTGGATACATTACGGAATTTGATGGATAAGGGACATAGAAATGAAAATAATTTTAAGCCTGCTTTTGCTGCTGTGCAGCCTGTGGAGTATGGGTTGCGGCGGACCAAAGGAAGTGCAGAATCATATAGAAAAGCGCGACCCTGAGACAGTGGTCTTAGGCGGCTACCGTCATTTAGCGCCCGGCAATAAGGACGCTGTGTATTGCAGCCGTATTATGGGCGTGTGGGAGCCTTTGATTACTAAGGATATGGACAATAAGCCTGCTCCTTGCCTTGCTCAAAGCTGGGAGATGAGGGACGGCGGCAAAGAGTGGATTTTTCATCTGCGACACGACGTTTACTTTCATAACGGCACGAAGTTTACCGCCGATTCCGTGGTGAAAAATTTTGACCGCATGAAAAAGGGCTATAAGCGGTCGACCTTTTATGGCATGGATATCAACGTCTATTACCCGTCGCTCGTCAAATACGAAAAGCTGGACGATTACACCTTTCGCTTAGTATTTGCCGAGCCCAACGTCAATGAGCTGTATAAGATGACGGACTTCGGCAGCCCGATTTACGCGCCGGAATGCTTTGCCGAGGACGGGAATTTCAACGGCATCGCCATAGGCACGGGGCCGTATAAAATCACGGAAAATGTTTGGAATAAATATGCGGTTATCGAGCGCAATGAAAATTATTACGGCGAGCCGGCAAAAATCAAGAAATTTATTTTTCGCAATATACCCAGCACAGACGCGCGGTATGCGGCGCTGAAATCCGGGGAGATAGACGGCGTGCTGGATATTAACGCCATTCCGCCGTTTTTGGCCGAGGAAATAAAAAAGGACGAGCGCTTCGGAATATCGGTGAATAAATCCAGTATGATACGCTTTTTAGCCGTCAACGGTACGCGCTTCCCCTTTAACGATGTGCGTATGCGGCAGGCCGTGAGCCTGGCTATTGACAGAAAGAATTTAGTGCAGGCGCTTTACCTCAATTACGCCGTGCCTACGACTAATCTGCTGAATTATACGAGCCCGTATTATCACGAATTTCCTGTGGAATACGATTTAGCAAAGGCTAAGCGCCTGGCGAGGGAGGTTTTGGGCGATAAAAGATATACTGTAACCTACTGTATCAACGGCGGCGAGCCGCTGCAAAAGGGCGAGGCGGAGCTGATAGCTTATTGGCTGCGGGATATTGGACTCGACGTTAAAATTCAATCTTTGGAATATGCGACTATGGCAAGAATGATGCGCAAGGGCGATTACGATTTAGCCAGAGTGCAGCAGGGTTTACCTAATGGCGACCCCTACAGTATTTTTTATTCCTTTATGATGCGCGACGGCGGCCGCAGCAGAAGCAGCAGCCTGGGATATGCAAACGCGGAGGTAACAGAGCTGCTGGCGCAGGTCAAGCACTGCACGGATGAAGCGGAACGGCGCAGAATGTACAACCGCATTCAGGAGATTGCCGTGCAGGAGCAGCCGATTATTCCTTTATTTAATGATAAAAATGTAGTAGCCTATAATAAGCGGCTGAAGAATTATTCTACGCTGATTTATGGTATCGATTTAGCGAAAGTAGAGTTGGTGGACTGATGCTGGCTTATGCTTTAAAAAGAATATTTATGGCTGTTCCCGTCCTTGTCGGCATCAGCCTGCTGTCCTTTATTTTGGGCGTGCTGTCGCCGGGCGACCCGGCGGAGTTCGCCCTGAACCAGAACGGGCTGGATGCGCCGACGGAGGAGCAGATTGCGGCCATGCGCGCCGAGCTGGGGCTGGACAGACCTGCCTATGTGCAGTACGCCGCCTGGATGCTGCAGGTGTTGCGGGGAGATTTTGGCTCCAGCTATATTAACGGCAAGGATATTTTGCAGGAGCTGCTGCTGCGCTTGCCGGTGACTATGGAGCTGGCGGCTTTGGCGCTGCTTTTGGCGGCGGCGGTGGGTATTTCCCTTGGCCTGGTGTGCGCCGTTTACCGCGGCAGCTGGCTGGATAACGCCGTGCAGTTTCTTACTAATATTATGCTGGCAGTGCCGGGCTTTTGGCTGGCATTGCTGATGATTTTATTGTTCGGCGAGATTTTGCGCCTGCTGCCCACAAGCGGCGGCGACAGCCTGCAAAGCTTTATCCTGCCTGCGCTGGCGGTGGCCTTTTCTACCATGGCTACGGTGTGCCGCTTTATGCGCAGCTCCTTGCTCAAGGAATTTGGCCAGCAATATTTTATTATCGCTAAGGCCAGGGGGATTAGCAGCGTTAATCTGCTGCTGAAATATGCGCTGCCCAACGCCATTTTGCCGGTCATCGCGCTTTTGGGAAATTATTTAGCCAGCGTTATGGGCGGCTCGGTCATTGCCGAGAGCATCTTTGCTTTGCCGGGCATCAGCAGTATGGCGCTGGAGGCTATCCGCTACCGCGATTACCCCGTACTGCAGGCTTACGTGCTGCTGACCGGCTGGCTGCTGGTGCTGATTACTCTGGGCGTAGATTTATTGATGTTCTATCTCAATCCGAAAATTAAAACAGGTGCATGATGAAAATAAAAAGATTACAGCTTTCCTTTGCTGTGGTAATGCTCAGCTTCATAATTTTGGGCAGCATATTAGCGCCGCTCTTGGCTACCCATAATCCCTTTGAGCCGGATATGGCCAGTCGTTTGCAGGGACCAAGCTGGCAGCATTTCTTTGGGACGGACGCTCTGGGCCGCGATATGTACAGCCGCATTCTGTACGGCGGCCGCGCTTCCATGCTGCTGACGCTGGTGTCGTCGGTGCTGGCTTTGGGCCTTGGCGTGGCCGTGGGCATTGCGGGCGGTTTTTACGGCGGTAAGGCCGATATGGTTTTAACGGTATTGAGTAATATTTTTCAGGGCATACCGGGCAGCTGCTTTATGATTGCCGTGGCGGGAATTTTAGGAGCAAGTATCCAGAGCCTGGTGCTGGCGCTGGTGGTGACGTCCTGGGCCGGGTTTTCCCGCATCGTGCGGGCAGAGGTGCTGCAGCTGATGGGAGAGCCCTTCATCGAGGGGCTGCGCTGCCTGGGCTGCAGCGATTGGCGCATGATAACGCGGCATATTCTGCCCAATATTACCCATAAGCTGATGGTGCTCTTTACCATTCGCCTGGGGCGCGGCGTGCTGTCCATCGCGGGCCTGAGTTTTTTAGGCCTGGGCGTGCAGCCGCCGACGCCGGACTGGAGCGTGATGATTAACGACGCGGTGATGTACTACCGCAGCTCGCCCCATCTGATTATTATTCCGGGCTTTTTTGTCTTTATTTTGATTTATTCCTGCAATATTATCGGCGAATGTTTGCGGGATCATTTTGACGTGAAGCTGGACGAGGTGCGCAAATGGTAGAGCGGAAGCATATCACGGTGCAGAATTTCAGCGTCGCCTTTCCGGTAGGTGCAGGCTGGTTAAAGGCCGTGGATGATATTACGGCGGAGTTTGCGGCGGGACAGTATACGGCGATTATTGGCGAAAGCGGCTGCGGCAAATCTGTTTTAGGGCAGGCTATCCTGGGCATTTTGCCCGACAGCGTGCGCCAGAGCGGCAGGGTGCTGTGGGGCGGTGAACCTTTAGATTACGCTGCTCAGCGCAGCCTGTTCGGTATCATTCCGCAGAACCCCAGCGATTCGCTGAACCCTGTGCGCCGTATTTGCAGGCAGTTTCAGGATTTGCTGGACGTTCACGGCATAGAGGATAAGCGGCACGCTTATAAAACCAAATGCCTGCAATTTTTTGGCCTAGAGGATACGGCGCGGGTTTTGCAGGCTTATCCTTATGAATTATCCGGCGGTATGCTGCAGCGGGTGCTGTGCGCCATGGCAATCAGTACAAAACCAGCGTGGCTGTTGGCCGATGAGCCGACGAAGGGATTGGACGAGCAGAACGGAGCCGTTGCTTTGCAGAATTTGCAGAAGATGAAGCGCGAGCTGGCGACCAGTATGATTATTATTACCCACGATATTAAATTAGCCAGGGACGTATGCGATACGGTGCTTATTATGTACGCCGGGCAGGTGATGGAGCGCAGCAATAAATTTTTCAGCGAGCCGCTGCACCCGTACAGCCGGGGCTTTTTGCAGGCGCTGCCGGAAAATGGCCTGCATACTATCGCAGGCAAAGCGCCCGCGCCGGGAACGGAGCTGGCAGGCTGCCGTTTCGCCGGGCGCTGTCCGCATTGCGTCCAGCGGTGCAGGCAGGAGCGGCCGGAGCTGTATAAATTGGCGGACGGCAGACAGGTGAGGTGCTTTTTGTATGCTGAGGGGTAAGGAGATCTGCAAAAAATATTTTGACCGCAGCACGGGAGAAGCCTTTACGGTGCTGGACAGGGTGAATATAAATATTGCGGCGAGCGAGGCTGTGGGCGTGATGGGGCGCAGCGGCAGCGGCAAGAGTACACTGGCGAGAATTTTGCTGCGCTTAATAGAAGCGGACAGCGGGCAGATTTATTTTGACGGACAGGAGATTACGAAGCAGAAGGGAGCTGCGCTGAAAAGCTTTCGCCGTCAGGTGCAGTTTATTTCCCAAAGGCCGGAAAGCTTTTTAGACCCCATGCTGCGCTTGGGGCAGAGCCTGCGGGAGCCGCTGGCGGTGCATGGGCTGCCCTATGATGAAAAGCGGGTGGAGGAGCTGCTGGATTTAGTGCAGCTAAGCGGCGGCATTTTGCAGCGTTATCCGCATCAGGTCAGCGGCGGCGAGATTCAGCGCATCTGCATTGCGCGGGCGCTGCTTTTGGAGCCCAAACTATTGGTGCTGGACGAGCCCACGTCCATGCTGGATATTTCGGTGCAGGCGCAGATATTGCATCTGCTGAAGGATATACAAAGGCTGAAAAATTTGTCCTATCTTTTTATCACCCACGATAAAGCGCTGGCCGATTGGCTGTGCCACGAGGTTGTGGTTTTGGAGTGTGAGAGAATGGTGTAAAAGACTATTTTGGTTTATTATTACAAAATAAATTGCGTTGTTTGTTCGTATATGGTAAAATAAATTTCGAGGTACTACTATAAAGGTAGGCGGTTGTCCCTCCTTACGGAGGGTTTTGCAGCCCTCTAAACAAAGAAATCCCATAGCCTTTGCTATGGGAAATCAATGCGGAAAGAGGGTGATACCATGAGTATACTTGAGATATTGGCATTGCTTAGTTTAGTGATTGCCTGCATTACCTTAGGGTATATGATTGGAAGAAACGCAAAAAAATAACCGCCGAGTCCCGAGAAAACTAGCGGTTATTTTTAATCACTATTAAGGGACAACCGCTTATGGGTAGTACCTCTTTCATTTATTATTATAGCATAGATTGGTAAAAAGTCAATTTTGGAGAATGGTTATGGCTGTATTTGTAACGCACTTAAATCTACTTCGTAGATAGTATGGGGAGGCAGTCGTCTGGGTTGATAAAAAATAATAGCGTACCAAGGAAGATAGGTTATTTTTTCGGTCTGCTCTATATTTCCTTTACAGAAAACTAAAGCCTTGCCAAAATGCCATTCGTTTACGTTGAGTACTTTATTCAACGCTGCGTGGTTTTTATAGCCTTTGCCAGATTTTATTTCCAAAATATCTGTCTGCATGCCATTTTGAATTACAAAATCTAATTCTCCATATTTTTTTGAATCAAAATAATTTAGCCGGAATCCATTGCTTATGATAGATTGGGCCATTACGTTTTCCAAAATACTTCCTAAATTGATTTCCAGATTGCCTTGCAGAATGGGGTATTGAATATTGTCCATACAAGCGGCGCACAGCAGGCCGGTATCGACCATAAAAAGCTTGAAGAGATTGTGCTTTTCATTTATTTGCAGTGGCGGCTGCGGTTCTGTCACATTGTAACAGGGCAGGGCTACCCCTGCATTGGACAGCCATAAAAAACTATCCTGGTAACGATTTTGCCTGCCATTGATATCAATTTTGCTAAGCATGAAGCGGCGATTTTTATCATTGAGCTGAGAAGGTAAACTGTCAAAAATAGCTTGTACTTTGATTTTTTCGCTGCCAAAAGCGTATTTAGCAATGTCCAGTCGATACAATCCTAAAATATTATTTTGTCGTTCAATTACTTGGACAATATCGTGAGTGTTAACATAGGTTTGCACTACATCCGGCATACCGCCAACTACTATATAGCTGTAAAAAAGCTTGAGCATAATATTGTGAACTGCTTCTGTAACAGGAGTGATCGTATCTACACATTTTTTCAAGTATGCTATAGTATTAGATTGTACTCCGTTGGCCCACAAATATTCTTCAAAGTCCATGGGATACATATAATGGATTTCCTCAAAGCCCACTGGATAAGAGAGCACGTCGTTATAATGCACACCCAATAGTGAGCCGGATTCGATATAATCAAAGCGGCCGTCTTCTACTAAAAATTTAATGGCGGTGCGGGCGTTGGGACAGGCTTGTATTTCGTCCAAAAAGATGAGCGTTTTGCCGGGAGTTAAAGGCTGCTTTGTGTAAGCAGTAAGATTAGTGATAATGGTATTGGCGTCTAAACTGCCAGCAAAAATTGCGTGAGCATCTTGATCCAAAACAAAATTCAGCTCGGCAAAATGTGTATAATTATTTTGAGCAAATTGTCGAATAAGCGTTGTTTTGCCTATTTGTCGTGCTCCGATAATGCAGAGAGCTTTTTTTTGAGGCTGTTGCTGCCAACTTTCCAGTATTTTATATGCTTTGCGCTTGAGCATTTCTTTACCTCCGCTGCTTTTGTGACGTTTTCCTTTATGCTTTAATTGTTGCTTGTAACATTATTCTAATATAAATCATATAGCTTTGCAACGTTTTTCTAACTTATAAAAGCGTTTTTGCAACGTTTTTCTAAGCTTTTGGGACGATTTTGTCACGTTTTTCTGAAATACCATGGCGATGTGGGTTAAGAGCTTTATGGAAGCGGCGTATTTTTTCGACTGACAGCACGGCGTTGCTACCGGTTGGCGCCTTTTGATTCATAAAGAGGATATTCAGCATTTAGGTAGAATATACTATTTGAGATATGGGTTCTCAGTAGAGTTAAAAGAAAAATTTTATGGACAAGGTTTGGTCGGAGTATGCGTGAATATTATTTGGATAATTTTTTGTTAGGTCTCAAGCCCTTCGGCTTTTGGCATCATTTCAGCGTGAACGGCAAAATTGCGGGCAGCCTGGCAGCTATCCATGAGATGGAAAGTGCTGTGCCCGTGCTTTACGGGCCGCGGGGCTGCGGCTTTCATTACCGTTATTCGGCGCGGTCGCGCAACACGCCTTATTATGAGCTGGAATGTGCGGATATACAGGATCGGGACGTGGTTTTTGGCGCGGAGGAAAGGCTGTGCGCGCTGCTGCGGCAGATCGATGCGGAGCAGCGGCCTGAGCTGATTTTTGTGCTGCCCACGGTGGTTTCGGATATTATCAACGACGATTTGGCCGGTATTGTGGAAGCCATACAGCCGGAGCTGCGCAGTAGGGTGGTCGCCGTCCGCTCGCAGGCTTTTTCGCACATGGACAAAAGCAATACGCGCAAACGTTTGCAGGAACGCGCGGCCTGCACTGCCAAGCGCGCGGGCTGCAGCGCGGTTTATCCCGGCTGCGGCTATGTGGAGGTTATGGACGCCGTGGTAGAGCAGGTCATGGAGCCGCAAACGGTGGAGCCGCGGACGGTAAATTTAGAATCGTTTATCTGGGGCTTTGGCGGCGAAATGAAGCTGCGGCGGATGCTGGAGCTGCTGCAAAAAATCGGCGTGCAGGTTAATACGCTGCTGCCTGCGTGCTCGCTGGCGCAGATGCGGCAGGCCCCTAGGGCGCAGCTGAATATTGTGCGCCGCCGCAAGTGGGCGTTGGCTATGCAGCGGCGGTTTGGCACAGATTTTCTGCACATTGCAGATATGCAGGAATGGCACGGGTTGCAGGGAATTAAGGATTATTATTTGGCGATAGCAGCTAAGCTGGGCTTGCAGGAGCGGGCGGAGGCTGTGCTGGCGGCGGAGCAGGCGGCAGTGCAGCAGCAGCTGTATTCTTGCCGCGCGCTTTTTGCCAAGCACCGCTTCGCGCTGATCAGCAATTCGCTGGCGGCTTTGCCGGAGCAGATTATGATTTACGAGCAGGATTTTGGTTTGCCCTTAGGCAGTGTGTGCTTGACTTTAAATCCGTCCTTTCAAAAGGAGGCTGGCGTGGACAGCGCTACTTTGGCGAAAATGCACGAGCGTATTGACGCAGCCATGGCCGAGGCTGGCTGCAGGGCAAAGCTTTATCTTAATCCGACGGAAGCGGAGCTGCGGCAGGCTGTGCAGGAATGCGATTTTGTATTGGCTGGCTCCAATCCGCGCTACAATAATTTAGGCAGGCCGGTGCTGCCGACGCTGCTGCAATATTCTGTTTTTGATTTTGTAAGTTTTGCGGAAATTATGCAGGCTATGGCCCGGCGGCTCAGTGCGGGGCAGGGGCTGCACGACGGTTTGCTTTTGAGCCGCCTGGAATACGATGCGATTTTTTATCCTATGACGGCGGATGATAAAAATACGCGGGCTTCCCGCGAAATGTATACGAAGCTTTGGAGGACGCGCAAAAAATGAAACCTATGAACGGCTGCGCCTTATTCGGCGCTTATCGCGCTTTGTCAGGGGTCAGGGACGCGGTGGTTGTGCAGCATTCCGTGGTGGGCTGCAACTGGGGCACGCTGGCGATGGCGCAAAGCAGATTGTATGATATTCGTCAGGCGTCCACGGTGATTTATGAGGACGATGTTATTTACGGCGGCAGCGGCTTAGTGACCCGGGCTTTGCGGGAAATTGACGCTTTATATTCCGATTGCAGTACGGCGTTTGTCATAAGCGGCTGCGTTCCCAATATGATTGGCGACGACGTGCAGGCGGCGGTTGCAGAATATACCGGAACGAAGCAGATTATTTGCGTCAGCGCGCCCGGCTATGCAGGCAGCGAAAGCAAGGGGATGGAGCGGGCACTGCTGCAGCTGGCGTCCTTGTGCCGTTCCTGCGGGCGGACGGCTGCGCCCAGCATAAATATTTTGGGCGTTACGGCTGCCGACCCTTATGCGCTGAACGATTTAGACATTTTGCGCGGGCTTTTGGCTTCCAAAATAAAAATTAACTGTGCAGTGCACAATTGCTGCGCGGCGGAGCTGGCGCATTTACCGGCGGCGCATTTGAATATCGTTTTTGGCAGCGGCGTGCAGCTGGCGCAGAAATTGCAGCAGGATTACGGCATTCCCTATGTGAAGCTGGCTTATCCTTATGGCGTACAGGGTATGCTGGACTTTTTGCAGATTTTAGAGCAGGAGCTGACGGTGGATTTAGCGGCTGTGCGCGCTAATATAATAGAAGAAAGTAAAACGCTGGTGCGCAAAGCGGCGGCGCTGCTGCCTGCGCTGTACGGCTTGCCTGCGGCTTTGACGGGCAGCGGCGCGCAGCTGGAGGGCATGCGGCGTTTTGTGCAGCGGGAGCTGGGCATGGAGCCTGTAATTTGCGTGGACGCGGACAGGGAGGAGCAGAACGCTTTGGCGCATCGGCTGGCGGACAGCGACGCCGTGCTGCTTTTGGGCTCATCCTTGGAAAAAGCACTGGCCGAAAAATATCAGCTGCCCTTGGTGCGCTATGCGTACCCGGTTTTTGACGAATATATTTTAGGCCGACAGGGACTTTTAGGAGTGCAGGGAACAGCGCTACTTTTAGAAAAAATAATCAACGGCGCGCTGCAGCAGAATTATAAGAGCGAGGGCCTGTTTAGCGGGCTGCGTCGGGAGCTGGAACGATGATGGTACAGAATTTGGAAATGCACCCCTGCTTCGCTTCCTGCTGCAACAGCTTTGCCCGGGTGCATCTGCCTGTTGCGCCTGCCTGCAATTTGCAGTGCAATTATTGCGTGCGCAAGTTCAGCTGCGTGAACGAAAGCAGGCCGGGAGTGACGGCGCAGGTGCTGACGCCTGCGCAGGCTGCGGCCCGTTATGAGGAGCTGCGGCGCAGGCTGCCTGATTTAACGGTGGCAGGCATTGCCGGGCCTGGCGACGCGCTGGCAAATTGGCCGCAGGTTGCGGAAACGCTGCGCCTGGTGCGGGAGCTGGACAGCGGCGTGCAGCTTTGCCTTTCTACAAACGGCCTGCTGCTGCCGGAATATGCGCCGGAAATTATCGCGCTTGGCGTAGGCTTTGTGACGGTGACGGTGAACTGCATGCGGCCGCAAATTGGCGCGTTGATTTATGACTTCGTGAACGATAAAGGAAATATTTATCGCGGCGAGGACGGGGCGGCGCTGCTGCTTGCGCGGCAGCTGACTGGGATTCGTTTATTGAAGCAGGCGGGCGTGATTATAAAAATCAACTGTGTGGCTATCGACGGCATCAATACGGAGGATATTCCTGCGGTGGCACGGCAGGCGGCGGCCTTGGGCTGCGACGTGATGAATGTTATTCCCATGCTGCCGGTAGCAGGCAGCGCTTTTGCCGACGTGGCGGAGCTGGACGCGGCAAGACTGGCGTCCTTGCGCCGGGACTGCGGGCGTTATCTGCGGCAGATGTGGCATTGCGTCCGCTGCCGCGCCGACGCGGTGGGAACGTTATAACGCGCGGCGTACTGCTGATATCGCGGCTTGTTCGTAAATTTGTAACCTATTTTACATATTTGCCGGTTAAAAAGAAATTCTAAGTAAAGTAAGCAAATTTGCTTGACGGTCTTATCAATTAGCAGTAGAATAATTCTAATCGCTGAATTATGCGTAAAGATTATTTTGCAGGTGAAGAAAATGGATTCTATCAGGATTAACGCTGCAACTGAATACGGCTTTTATTATGCACCGGTCTTTAGCTACTACTTTAGCACCGGTTATTTTGCATGGCAAAAAGCATACAGCAGCAATCGTAATAGAAGCCGTTAACAGGTATTGGTATATATTTGGTATATACACGTTCACAATGCTTTAGAAGCAGGCTCTTTTACGGAGCCTGCTTTTTTTGTAGCAAAATAATTTTAGGCAGATAATTTTTTAGTAAAGCTGCAAGGATGCAGGCAAAAAGGAGAGATATTGTTATGGTAATTGTATTCAAACCGGGCGCACCCGCCGAAAGCAAAGCAAAAATGAAAGCCAATCTGGAGCGTCAGGGCTTCCAGATTAACGAGATCAACGGCGTTAATATGACGATCTTCGGTATTATCGGCGACACCAGCGCTTTGGATATGAATATGCTGCGCATCGACGACGCTGTAGAAAAAGTTATGCGCGTGCAGGAACCCTTTAAGCGCGCTAACCGCGCCTTCCATCCGGCGGATAGCGTAATCAATGTCAGCGGCGTGCCCATCGGCGGCAAAAAAATTCAGGTTATCGCCGGTCCCTGTTCTGTAGAAAGTCAGGAGCAGGTAACCGATGTCGCCAAGTCCGTTAAGCTGGGAGGCGCGACTTTGATGCGCGGCGGCGCGTTCAAGCCCCGTACTTCTCCCTATTCCTTCCAGGGCTTAAAGGAGCTGGGCCTGGATTACTTAAAGGCCGCGCGTGAAGAAACCGGCCTGCCCATCGTTACGGAAATTATGTCCGCCGATAAAATCGAGCGCTTCGTTGAGGATGTGGACTTGATTCAGGTAGGCGCGCGCAATATGCAGAACTTCGAGCTGCTGAAAGAATTGGGCAAAACCAATAAGCCTATTTTGCTGAAACGCGGCCTGTCCGCTACTATTGAAGAATGGATTATGTCCGCCGAATATATTATGGCAGGCGGCAACGAAAATGTCATTCTGTGCGAGCGCGGCATCCGCACCTTTGAGCATTACACCCGCAATACGCTGGATTTGAGCGCGATTCCCGCTGCGAAAAAGCTCAGCCATCTGCCGGTTATCGTGGACCCCAGCCATGCGGCAGGCATGTGGTGGATGGTAGAGCCCTTGGCTAAGGCTGCTATCGCAGTTGGCGCCGACGGCCTGCTCATCGAGGTACACAACAATCCTGAATGCGCGCTGTGCGACGGCGCTCAATCCTTGAAACCGGAACGCTTCGCGCGCTTGATGGGAGAGCTGAAGGGTATTGCGCGCATAGTAGGCAGAGAGATGTAAAAAATAAAACTCCCCCAGTCGCTTTCAGCGACGGCCCCCTCAAGGAGGGGGCACAAAGTTAGATTAAGATTATTTGCTTGTCCTCCCTCGTTGAGGGAGGTGCTGAGCGAATGCGAAGCGGAGGGAGTATCGGTTAATTATTGTAGAAAAGTTTTTTATAGCAAAGCCTTCGCTTTAGACTATAAAGTAGTATTGTAGCATTGTAGCATAGTTTAAAAAGGAGAGATTTTATCATGATTATCGTATTCAAACCCACTGCAACCGTTGAGGACAAAACTAAATTGAAGGAGCAGCTGGAAAGCCGCGGCTACCAAATTCACGCCAGCGACGGCGTGAACGCTTCCCTGTTCGGCGTGGTAGGCGACACCAGCGCTTTAGACATGAATCTTCTGCGCGTTAACGACGGCGTGGAAAAGGTTATGCGTGTGCAGGAGCCCTTTAAGCGCGCCAATCGTATGTTCCATCCCGAAGATAGTGTAGTAAATGTTTGCGGCGTGTCCGTCGGCGGTAAAAAGATTCAGGTTATCGCCGGGCCCTGCTCCGTGGAAAGCATCGAGCAGGTTACGGAGGTGGCGCAGGACGTGAAGGCTGCCGGTGCGGCCATGCTGCGCGGCGGCGCGTTCAAGCCCCGCACTTCGCCTTACTCCTTCCAGGGCTTAAAGGAATTGGGTTTGGATTATTTGAAGGCCGCCCGTGAAGCGACCGGGCTGCCCATTGTTACGGAAATTATGTCCGCCGACAAAATCGAGCGCTTCGTCGAGGACGTGGATTTGATTCAGGTGGGCGCGCGCAATATGCAGAACTTCGAGCTGCTGAAAGAATTGGGCAAAACCAATA
>NZ_CAJMEH010000036.1 GCF_905212365.1 uncultured Phascolarctobacterium sp. | reverse complement strand
AAGCTGTCCGTCCCGGCGGCCGCAGCCAGCTCCTCCATCGTGCGCAAAAAGCGCGCCCGCGCCAAAACAGACGCCGCTGCCACCGCCAAATCGCTTTCCGCCTTGGGCTGCTGCCGCACCTGACAGCCGGGAAAGCGCCGGGACAACTCCCGCACGTTGACGGTAGAAGTAGTAAACTGGTCGATAAGCGCCCGGCCGCAATCGGAATGGCTGGCTTAGAGCCGCTACATGACCGTAGCCCAGCAACTGGTTCAGCTTGCCGCCCTCCGCCGCCACCTGTTCGTAGCGCAAATTATAAGCTCTGGGCTTCAGCTCCAGCACGCTGTAATCCACAGCCGCAGCCTTAATGGCATCCTCCAGCTCCAAAATTTTTTTATCCGTCAGCAGCTTGCAGTCCTTTACTCCGGCAGCACGCAGCTTACCGACAGTCGCAGCGTCCACGATGACCGCAGCCACCACCAGACTGCCGAAAAAATCTCCCTTGCCCGATTCATCGCTCCCGGCCCATAAGCCGTCAGCCGCAAGCTTGGCGGCAGGCGCAGACTGATTCGCTACGTTATCTGCCTCGCCGTTTACGGCGGCCTGCACTTTAGCTATTAAAGCGCTGGCGCCGCTGTAAACTAAATTCAGGCCCTTTTTGCCATTATAAATATTCAGCGTCATCTTCGCGCCGCTCTGCTCCACTACCAGCTGATGCCCGTAATTGATGGGCTTTTCCCGCGCAACGCCGGCTACAGCGCTTATCTTGGTGCGAATCTGCTGCAAATAGGCGGAAAACTCCGCTTCCGTCAATTTATTCATAGTCAGCTCCTCATTTATTCGCCCTTAGCGACATAATGCTTCTCTTTCCAATCCTCAAAAAGCAGATAGATCAAGGGCACTACCACCAGCGTCAGCAAGGTGGAGGTCGTCAGGCCGCCAATCAGAACCACGCCCATGGATTGGCGCAGCTCCGCACCCTCGCCAACGCCCAGCGCAATGGGCAGCATACCCAGCAAGGTGGACAGCGTAGTCATAAAGATAGGACGCAGACGTAAGGAGCAGGCCTCCAAAACCGCCTCGCGCAGCGGCAGCCCGCGCTCCCGCGCCTGGTTGGCATAGTCCAGCAGCAAAATAGCGTTCTTCGTTACCAAACCCAGCAGCATCGTAAAGCCAATCAGGCTCATCATATTAGCCGTCTGGCCTGCGACCAACAGGCCCAAAACTGCGCCGATAACGGCGAAGGGCAAAGAAGTCATAATAATCAGCGGCTGGGAAAAGCTTTCAAACTGCGCCGCCAATACCATGTAGACGACGACGATAGCCAGAATAACGGCCTTGGTAATTTCCGCAAAGGAACGCGCCATGTTATCCGCTTGGCCGATCTTTTTATAATTGTAGCCCGGCGGCATATTCATCGCCGGAATATATTCGTCGGTAATTTTAGTAATCAAATCGCCCGGCGAAATACCGACGGTATTGGCGTACACCACAATCTGGCGCTGCTTGTCCTCGCGCTCGATACGGGTCGGGCCGCTGCCATATTCTACGCTGGCAATATCGCCCAGCCGCACGAAGGTGCCGTCGCTGGAAGAAATGCGCAGGTTCATAACGTCGTTAATATCCGTGCGCCTGCTATGGTCCATCTGCAAAATAACGTCGTAATCGTTATCGCCGATGGTGTAGCTGTTGCTGGTACTCTTGCCCATAAAGGCCATTTCCACTTCCTCACCCACGTACGTTGCGTCCAGCCCCAGCTCACTGGCCTTAGCGTGATCCAAGCGGATAATAATTTCCGGCTCCTCTTCCGAATCGGAAATATCCACGTCCGTTGCGCCCGGCGTATTGCGCACCATTTCCGCCAAATCCAGCGCATACTGACGCAGCTCTTTAATATTATTGCCGCGCAGGCCAATCTGCACCGGACGGCTGTCGCCGCGGCCGCCGCCTTGGTTGGATACGACAGTTACCTTCAATCCCTCCACATTGCCGAAGCGGCCGCGCAGCTCGTCCATAATTTCCTGCATGGAGCGCTGGCGCTCGCTGGAGGGTTTCAGGCGGATATCCAAAGAGCCCTGGTTTACAGGGTTACGGGCGTTGCCGATATTCAGCGCTACAATGCGCACCTCCGGCAGGCTGGAAATATACTGCTGCAGCGGCGTAGCCATGTCGACAGTTTTCATCAGGCTCGTGCCGTAGGGCGCTTTAAAATTAACGCTAAACTCACCGGAATCGTAGGTCGGCTGAAATTCCGTACCGACAAAGGGCAGCAGCAGCAAATTTAAGCCCAAGGAAACAACGCCCACGGCCACAACGCTCTTGGGGCGTTCCAGCGCCCAGGCCATCAAATCGTTATACATTTGGCGCACGCTCTGAAAGCCCGCTTCAAATTTATCCAACGTCAGCTGCAAATATTTATTACGGCTCTTAGCGCTTTCCTCTTCAGTCTCCACCTTAATCCAATAAGCGGACACCATGGGCGTAAGTGAAAAAGCGACAATCGTCGAAAACGCCACGGCAAAGGCTACCGTTAGGCCAAACTGCTTAAAGAACTGCCCGATGATTTCGCCCATATTGCCAATCGGCACAAATACGGCCATCAGCGTAAAGGAGGTTGCCAAAATAGCCAGCGTCAGCTCCTCCGTAGCCTTGCGCGCCGCCACGAAGGGAGTCTCTCCCATTTCAATATGGCGGAAAATATTTTCAATAACAACAATCGCATCGTCGATAAGCATACCGATAGCCAGACTCAGCGCCATCAGCGACATATTATTCAGCGTAAAATCCAGCGCCTTCATCATAAAGAAGGTCGCTACGACGGACGTGGGGATACACAAGCCGCCCACAATGGTGGCGCGAAAATTGCGCAGGAATAAATAGGTTATGAGCAGCGCCAGAAAACCGCCGAACAAAATGGTATTCCATACGTCGGCAATATTTTCGCGGATATAGGAGGACTGGTCGCGCACCTTTTCAACAATAATATCTGGCGGCAGATTGGATTTTTTCAACAGCTCCATCTTGGCGTTGACATTATCCGTTACGTCCACCGTATTGGTTTTGGACTGCTTGCGCACGAACGCCATAACGCTGGGAACGCCGTTGGCGCTAGCAAAGGTATCCTCGTCCTCCCAGTCGTCCAGCACGTCGGCTATCTCGCCGATATAAACCGGCCGGCCGTTGTCGTTGGCCACCACAACCTTTTTCACATCGTCGACTGTATTATACTTGCCCACAGTACGCACCGTGATTTCCATGTTCTTACTTTTAGCCTTGCCGCCGGGCGTATTGTAGTTATTTTTATTGATAATATCTCGAATCGTATGGTAGGAAACTCCGTACTCGGCCATTTTTTCCGGTTTCAGCACAATGCGGATAGCACGCTGGCTGGCGCCCAGCACCGTAACCTCGGATACGCCGTCCACCATCTGCAGCTCGTCCGAAATATTATCCTCGATAATACGGCGGATCTCGCCGCGGCTGCGGGAAGCGGAAGAAAACGTATAAGCCACGATAGCGCGGGCATTCAAATCTACGGTCTGCGTTACAGGCTCGTCGATATCATCCGGCAGCGCGCGGCGCACGCTGGAAACCTTTTCGCGCACCTCGCTGGCCTTAACCTGCGGGTCCACACCCAAATTAAATTCCAAAACCGTTTCGCTGTAGCCCTCCAAAACCGTGGACGACAACGTTTTAATACCCGATACCTGGCTAACGCGGTTTTCGATAGGCTTCGTAACCAGCGTTTCCATTTCCTCCGGCGAAGCGCCGTCATAAGTAACGCGTACGCTGACGATGGGCAGATCCACATCTGGGTTCAAATCGACGCCGATTTCCGGATAACAACGGATACCGAATACGACCAACAGCAAAATAAACATGGTCGTAAATACAGGCCGTTTAATAAATGTACCTATCATGCTTATTTACCAGCCTTTTCTATATTTATACGGCTGCCCTCGCGCAACTTGTTCTGTCCCCCGGTAACGATAAGATCGCTTTCCTCCAGACCGCTTAAAACTTCGGCCACCTCAGCGTTGGAATAACCTAAGGTCAACACGCGGCGCTGAATAACGCCCTCGGCGTCAGCCACAAAAACCGTCTGCTGGTCGTCGCGCATTACGATAGCGTGTACGGGAATCGTCAGCACATTTTTCTTGGGCTGAGCCACTAAATTTACATTGGCATATACGCCGGCCAAAAGACCCTCGCCGTTGTCCACGCTGATTTCCGTCGCAAAGGTGTGGGACGGCAGGTCGGCCACCGGCGCAATGCGCGTAATTCTGCCGATAATTTTTTTATCGGGATACGCAGGCAAATACACCTGCGCCTCGTTTCCCACACTGATACCCGCTACCTGCCCCTCCGGCACATGAATAACGGTTTTCAACACGCTGATGTCCGCCACGGCAAAAAGCGGCGTGCCCGACTTAGCGTAATAGCCCTCTTGATAATAACGCTTGGAAATAATGCCGTCGGCAGGAGCAGTCAGCACCGTCGCCGCCGATTTTGATTCCATGCTCTGCAAATTACCGCGCGCCGACTCCAGCTTAGCCGCGGCGTTATCGCGTGCGAAACGGTAATCATCCACCGTCTGCTGGGAAACAGCTCCCGTAGCGTATAATTTTTCATAGCGCCGCACGTCGGTTTCCGCCTTGCGCAAATTCGTCTTTGCGTCAAGATACGCGCCGCGGGCGTTCAGCAAATCTGCTTCCGTGTCCACCTGCTCCAAAATAGCCAGCACCTGGCCTTTAGAAACGCGGTCGCCCTCACGCACATAAACCTTTTCCAAACGGCCGTCAACCTTCGCCGCCACGTCTGCCTGCCAGTCCGGGTCCAGACTGCCGCTGAAGTGCAGCTCCGGAATAATGGTCTGTCGCACCGGATGCCCGGTTTCCACGGCAATAGCACGAGATTGCGACAAACTGGCCGCGCGCTCCCGCTCGTTTTGAATATTATTATAAATGCGAAAAGCAATGATTAAACAAACGGCAACGCAACTGCCCAAAACTATTTTGACCTTACGACTTTGCAAATTCATCGGCGTCACTCCTCATCCACGCTCTAAAAAAATTTATGCTCGATATTAAAAATCATTTCTAACTTATACCAGCTTTCTGAAAACCGGCTTAATGTCTGCTGCGTCTAACTTAATTTATAGAATCACATTTTATATTATACCCCTTTTAGCGGCTGATAAGCAAGAAAAGCTTCTAAGAAAAATGAGAACGAGGCTCAAAGAATTATTCGTAATTCTCTAAGCCTCGTTAATTTAAAATTTTGTGCGCGTGTCAGACTGTAAATGGATGAAAGCCAGCGTACAGAATTTTCCGGACGGCAAATTCTGCAAAAGCTTCTGCTCAAACAACTTAACCGCTTGCGCTTTGCTGATACGCTCCTCTTCTCTGGCCAGCTCAGCCGAATTTGTTAAGCCCAATTTATTTTCGATAGTCATGGTAACACCACACTCATTTTATAGCAGATACTATGTATCTATATATAGTATTATTTTAAATTTTAAATATATCCCTTGCTTCTTAATGCAAAAACCACATCTAATTGGCTATTGTAAGACTTTGGTACATTTTTCATTTTCGTTTCCCAAAATTCCCTAGGTTTAATTTTTTCCAGTTCTTCTTTTGGTATTTCATCTAAAATTACTAAAGCTTGTCTAGCATATTCTGCATTCAAATTAACTTTTCCATTATCTGCTTTAAACAATCCTACAAAAGTTTGTTTTTGGCAACTCTTCTTTCGAGAATTTAGATTGTCAATTAATTTTTCCGCACTCTCTTTCCAAGCTTCTTCAGGCTCTTTTCCTTGTTTAATTAACTCGTATGCCTCAATAGCCACTTCACCATATTGATAAAAAATCATTTTTCTTCCCCTTTCACATACCATCATTTCATATAACATAATTACAACTAGCATAGACTTATAACCATAGACATAACAACTAGTATTTTGATTTTTTCAATTAACAATTACATTCTTAATTCATCATTTCCAATTCCAAATCAAGATACCTCTATATAAATTCGTCCTCTCTGTAATGTTATTATCTTTGAAGTCATCATACGGCTTAAACGCTAACTTGCTACTCTCCTTAAACTTCAAAAATCCTGGATTTTTTTCATACTTATCCGCACTCAAACTTTGTGCTAATATATTATGTTCAATATAATGCTTTACTTTAGCTGAATACGGTTCTTTCCCATAAGAAGCATTAAAACTTTTTGGCAACAATAATAGATCACCAATTGTATTTCTTCTATTTAAAAATTGTCCTTCTTCACTAAATTCATCCTTATGTTCCTCATAAGCATCAGCCCAAATATGTTCTATTTCTATATCTTTTTTATTAAGCATATAGTCTGGCGCACCAGAATTTACAGCTACTATTTCAGTTATTAATGCCAGTAAAACTTTTATCTTTTGCTTATTTTGCTGATTCAAAATAGGAGTATTGGTTAAATCAGGCAAGTCAATAGGATTATTTTCAAGATGACTTTGCAAATCCATTATATTAATATTTCTAATTTCTTTAGCTAATTTATATATATCAGCTTCTAATGCACTTTGCGAAATAATATTTTGATTCCATACACGCCAAGAAAGTAATTTTGTCAAATATTTAGATACTATTTTTATCTTTCTTTCAATTATGTCATCAGAATCCATGTATTTAACTGACGCCATAATTAATGCTGGTTGTAATGTAAAACCATAATCATCATTGACTATTAAATAAAGATATTCACTAGTATTTCTAGAAGCTATCAATGAATATATTTTTCTATATACATATACAAAATACTCTATTTGATTTACAAAATCAAAAAAATTATTACTATTTTCAAGCTTCAAAAGCGTACTATTATCTCTAATCCATCTATGAAACTCTTTGCCTATCCTAACAAAATCTGAATCAGATTTTCCTTGTGTCATATCTTCTGCGTAATGAGTTCTCAAATATACCTTGAAAAACTCAAATTCTGCTTTCGACTTTGAACTTAACTTTATATCTATTAAATTTCTAATTGCTTGATCAAATTTTTTCATAGCTTTATTGCGCAAATCATTTTCTTCATCAATTTTTGCTAATAAATAGCTACGAAGCATCTCTACTTGCGTTAATGACAGACCCCTATCATTCATTGTTTCGAATATTACATATGCAAATTCATCATTATTTGTCCAAACTTTAGAAAAACATACCTTTTCCATTAACCAATATGCAAAAGCTACTGCATTATGATTATCAATATTATCATTCCAAATATCTTTTATTTCTGAATATCGTTCCACCAAATGATGAACAGATGATGTATCACTAACTTTCACATCATAACAACCCTTCATATAAAGCCCTAACATACATTCTCTTCTATCAAGAATATTCAAATTAAATTTATATTCCCCATAGTGATTGCTATAAATCAATCCATCTATTTCATTAGGAAAATTCTCTAATTCACCAAAGGTATGTTTCATATATATTAACAATAAAGTCAGACTAGTAATTCTCTGTTGTCCATCTATAATAGAAAAATTTACATCTTCTTTTTTCGCTAAAACAATTTCTCCCATATAATATGGATCATATTTCTCCACTTCAGAAAGAATATGCTCCTGATTCCATTGCCGCAAAAATTCCAGTGATAAGTCAGATATTAAATCCTCCATATGCTTTTTTGTCCATACATATTCTCTCTGAAAAAAATCTACAGTATATTTCGCATTTAATACTATTTTTAAAGGAAACACTTGACTTTTAACAGTTTTCAATGACATAACAAATCCCTCCCTATCTTAATTATACATTTTCTATTAAAATGTACTCGCTATTCCTAATTAAATATCCTATATTTCTTATTTTACCGTATCCACCGCCTTTCTTCAACAGAAATTCCCACGCCGTTTTAAGCTTTCCTCTCCCATTTCATATGGCTGTTTACAAAAGCTGTTTCTTTGCAACAACGCCAATTCCTATCGTAAAACGCGATACGAAAAGCATATTTGCCATATCCAACGCGGCTTGGAAAACAAAAAAATTTTAAAAATAACTTCTAAGCAAGAAAAAAACTCCGCAGCGTCCCTAAATGGTAACTGCGGAGTTCGCCGTTTAATTTTCAATTACAGATTATTTTACTTCGTAATCAGCTCAATCAGCTTTAAGGTCATCAGGCAGCTTTTTTCCACGGCGTCCATGGGCATAAATTCGCAGTAGGAGTGGAAATTATGCGCTCCGGTGAAATAGTTGGGCGTTAAAATGCCTTTCGTGGAAATAAAGGATCCGTCGGTGCCGCCGCGCATAGTCATATTTTTCGGCTCGATGTTCAGCTCTTTCATAGCTTCAAAAATATGGTCGATGCAGGCCCTGTTATCGTCGCGGATAGCGTCGGCAATATTGCCGTAAACGTCCACAATTTGCAGCTCTACGCCAGCCTTGGGATTTTTAGCCTTCACATAGTCCACAGCGTCGGCAATGAATTTTTTGCGCGCTTCGTACATCGCCTTGCTGTGGTCGCGAATCTTCAAATTCAGCACAGCCTCGGACACGTTGGTCTGCAAGGACTCTACCCAGATGAAGCCCTCGGTGCCTTCAGTATGCTCCGGCGTCTGCATTCTGTCCAGACAGTTGATAACGTCCACAGCCACCAGCGTCGGGTTGACCAGCGTATTTTTAGCGGACATGGGATGAGCGGTTACGCCCTTAACCTTCACGGTAGCGCTGCCGGCGTTAAAGGTTTGGTAGACAACCTCGCCCAGCTCGCAGCAGTCGATGGTGTAAGCAAAATCCACGGGGAATTTGCTGAAATCCATTTTCTTACTGCCGCACAGGCCCACTTCTTCATCGGGCACAAAGGCCAGATAAATATCGCCGTGCAAAATAGTCGGGTCGTTGGCCAGCGTTTCCAGCGTCACCATAATATTGGCGATAGCGGCTTTATTGTCGGCTCCCAGCACGGAAGTGCCGTCGCTGACGATTAAATCGCTGCCGATATATTTTTCCAGCTCCGGATGCTCGCTTACTTTAATGTAGATTTGCTTTTCAGCGTTCAGCAGCACGTCGCCGCCCTGATAATTTTCTACGATTTGCGGATGCACGTCGCCGGATAAATTGACGTTGACCGTATCCAAATGCGCTACCCAGCCCACCGTAGGCACCTTATGATAGCCTGCGGGCAGATTGGACGGCAGGCGGCCGGTTAAAACGGAATACTCGCTGATTTCCAAATCAACTACGCCCAGCTCGGCGCAATCGGCCTTCAGCAGCTCCGCCAGCTGGCGCTGACCGGAAGTGGAAGGAACTACGGGCGCACTCTCGATGCTTTGGCTATTGATAGCGGCATAGCGCAGAAAGCGCTGCGCTAAACGATCCTGCATGGCAGTTTTCATTATCATTACTTCCTTTCTGTTGTGAAAAAATATATTGACTACCGTATCAGAAACTAAAATCTTCTGGGATACACATAATCAGCCTGCAGCCCCAAAGGAATATCCAAGCCCCAGAAAACGTACAGCATAATGGTCAGGCTGATAAGCAGCGCCACGGTATAGGGCAGCATGAGGGAGCTCAAGGTGCCGATGCCGGCGCTCTTAACATATTTCTGGCAATACAAAATAATCAAAGGATAGAAAGCGAACATGGGCGTTACTACGTTTACGGCAGAGTCGCTGACGCGGAAAGCAACCTGAGTCAGCTCCGGCGCAATACCTACGGCCATCAGCATGGGGACGAAGATGGGCGCCAGAATAGCCCATTTAGCCGAAGCGGAGGTAATAATCAAATTCAGCAGCGCTACGAAAATAATGATACCGAAAACTGTAATCTGCGGCGGCAAAGCCAAAGACTTCAAAAATTCAGCGCCGGCAATGGCAATCAACGCGCCCATATTGGAAGCGCCGAAAGCGTACAGGAATTGAGCGGCGAAGAAATAGAATACGATAAGCTGTACCAAGGTCTTGGTAATATCTTCCATAGCCTTGGTCACATCCTTGGGGGATTTAAACTTGCCGACCATCGCGCCGTATACCAAACCAACAGCGCCAGTATAGATAAAGAGCAGCGAAACGATGGACTGCATTACGGGAGCTTTAAAGCTGGCCAGCATGGCGTCCTTATCGCGGAAGATGGAATCGGCGGGCAACAGCAGCGCCACCAGACCCACAACCATAATGAGCAGCACGCCGGAAGCCGCATAAAAGGCGCGGTTTTCTTTGGGCGTTACCGCAGTGTTGGCGTCCTCGCCCACATCGATATCTTTATCCAGCGGGCAGTTTTTCCACAGCCAGGGCTCTACTACGCGCTCGGTAACGTACCAGCAGATGGGAATAACGATGAAGGTCGCGCCAAAGGCGTAGAAATAATTACACAAAACGTTGACCTGATAAGTCGGGTCGATAATCTGCGCCGCGCTTTGCGTGAAGCCCTGAATTACGGGGTCGATAGCGGACGGCGTATAGTTGGCGGCAAAAGCGCCGGCAATACCGGCAAAGGAAGCGCCGATACCTGCCAAGGGATGCTTACCGCTGGCGTAAAACATATAAGCGGCTACGGGAATGATAATAACATAGCCGGTATCGGGGCCCAAATGGCTGAGCATGCCAACCAGAATAATAATGGGCGTAATTAAAAATTTAGGCGTAATGGACAAAATCTTTTTCAGCGCCGTATTGATATAACCGGAACCGTCGGCAATACCAATACCCAGGGTAGCGACGATTACCATGCCCAAGGGAGGGAAACCCGCATAGTTCGTAACCATCTTGCTGAGCAGCGTTACTAAATTCTGCCCGCTGAGCATATTATTGACAACAATTTCCTTGCCCGTCGTCGGATGCACATAGCCAAAGTGCATAGTGGATAAAATGGCCGACAGAACGCAGCAGATAACAAACGCACCGATAAACAGAATCGTAATATCGGGGATTTTGTTGCCGATGCGCTCAATCAGTCCTAGCAAACCGCCGGACTGAGTTTTTTCCTGAGTTGCTTGCATAGGATAAATCACTCCTTTGAATAAAATCGCTTTTAATTATATCATTATTAGTAGAATATTGCAAAATCGATAAAAGCTCCCCAAGGTTTTTATCTCTTGAGGAGCTGCATAAATTTTTTTGTTACTGCGCTGCGCGCTCCACAGCCTCGACCATGGATTTAACGTAATCGTAAACGTGAGCGGGCGCGTCCTTGCCGTACTTTTCTACTAATTTAACGATAGCGCTGCCCACGATAGCGCCGTCGCTGACCTTCGCCATAGCGTTAGCCTGTTCCGGCGTCGCGATGCCGAAGCCCACGGCCACGGGAGTGGACGTAGCCTTGCGTACTTCCTCCACGATAGCTCCGATATCCGTGGTAATATGGCTGCGCACGCCGGTAACTCCCAGGGAAGAAACCACATACACATAACCCTGCGCGATTTTAGCGATTTTCTGAATGCGGTCCTTGGAAGTGGGCGCTACCAAAGGCACCAGCGCCACCTGATGAGGCTCGCTGTAAGGACGCATTTCCTCGCGCTCCTCATAGGGAATATCTGGAACAATGACGCCGTCCACGCCCGTTTCCTCGCAGCGGGTGAAGAAACGCTCAGCGCCGTAAGCGTAAATCGGGTTGGCGTAGGTCAAAAACACCAGCGGTACCTGCGTTTCCTGCCGCAGCTCCGCTACCAAATCGAAAATTTTATCCGTAGTCGTACCGGA
Organism: uncultured Phascolarctobacterium sp.; assembly: GCF_905212365.1. GTDB lineage: Bacteria > Bacillota > Negativicutes > Acidaminococcales > Acidaminococcaceae > Phascolarctobacterium_A. Next base: position 8,856 of record NZ_CAJMEH010000036.1, on the reverse strand, counting down.
CGCCAAGGCCCGCAGGTCGGCGCGCTGAATCACTTCGCCTTCCGCCACGGGGTCGGAAAAGGGAATGCCAAATTCTACGATGCCGACGCCGGCCTTAACCATAGCCAGCACCAGCTCCTTCGTCGTCGCTAAATCGGGATCGCCCGCCGTAATGAAACCGATAAATAATTTTTTCTTTTCCGCAAACGCTTTCGCAATTCTATTCATATAAATCAACCCCCATGTAACGCGCGATAGCGGCAACGTCCTTGTCGCCGCGGCCGGAAATATTAACCACGATAATTTTATCCTTGGGCAGCGTCGGCGCCAGCTTCATAGCGTAAGCCAAAGCGTGCGCGCTTTCGATAGCCGGAATGATGCCTTCCATTTTCGACAGGTAACTGAAAGCGTCCACCGCTTCCCTGTCCGTAGCCGCAACATATTCGGCGCGGCCGATGTCGTGCAGATAAGCGTGCTCCGGCCCGATGCCGGGATAATCCAAGCCTGCGGAAATAGAATATACCGGTGCAATCTGACCGTATTTATCCTGCAAGAAATAAGATTTCATGCCGTGGAAAATTCCCAGCGTTCCGTTGGCGATGGTAGCGGCGTTCTTCGGGTTATCCACGCCCAGCCCCGCGGCCTCGACGCCGATTAAGCGCACGTTTTCTTCCTTAATAAAATCGTAGAACATACCGATGGCGTTCGAGCCGCCGCCCACGCAGGCGATTAAAACATCGGGCAGGCGTCCCTCTTTTTCCAGCATCTGCGCGCGGATTTCCTCGCCGATAATTTTTTGGAAGTCGCGCACGATTTCAGGATAGGGATGCGGTCCCATAACGCTGCCCAGCACATAATAAGTATCCTCCACGCGCTCCGTCCATACGCGCAGCGCTTCGTTTACCGCGTCCTTGAGCGTACCGGTGCCGCTGGCAACGGGCACGACCTTCGCTCCCAAAAGCTCCATGCGGAACACGTTGAGCTTCTGCCGCTCGCAATCCTCCTTGCCCATATAAACGACGCATTCCATATTCATCAACGCCGCGGCGGTCGCGGTCGCTACGCCGTGCTGGCCCGCGCCCGTTTCGGCGATAACGCGCTTTTTGCCCATCTTCTGCGCCAGTAAGATCTGCCCCAGTACGTTATTGATTTTGTGCGCGCCGGTATGGTTCAAATCCTCGCGCTTGAGGTAGATTTTAGCGCCGCCCAGATCCTGCGTCATTTTTTCCGCGTAATATAAAAGCGACGGTCTGTTAGCGTACTCCCGGTACAAACGCGCCAGCTCGGCTTTAAACTCCGGGTCGTTTTTATATTTTTCATAAGCCGCTTCCAGCTCCAATACCGCGTTCATCAAGGTCTCCGGCATGTATTGCCCGCCGTGGATACCGTATCTTCCTTTGGTCATTTGTAATCTCCCCTTATCTTTTCTATAAACGCCGCGATTTTCTGCGGGTCCTTCACGCCGTCCGTTTCCACGCCGCCGCACACGTCTGCGGCGAAAGCGTCGGCCTCGCTTAATATTTCTAAAACATTGTCCGCGTCCAGCCCGCCCGCTATAAAATAGGGCCGGGCGATTTTTTTATCTTTCAGCGGCACCGCCAGGCGCTGCCCCGTACCGCCGTACTGCCCCTGCGCATAAGCGTCGAAAAGGAAATAGTCGACAGGATAATTCTCCAAACCGCGCAGGGATTCTTCATTGCGGACGCGCACCGCTTTAATCAAGGGCAGTCGCGTCAGTGCTTTTAATTTGCGGCAGTAGGCCGCATCCTCGTCGCCGTGCAGCTGAATCATATCGATAACGCCAGCAGCCGCCAGCGATAAAATAAAATCCATTTCCGCGTTGACAAAGACGCCCACGGCTTTAATCTGCGGCGACAAAATTTTTTTCAGCCCCCCCCCCTGCCGCGCCGTTACGTAACGCTTGCTTGGCGGATAAAAGTTAAAGCCGATAAAATCCGGCAGCAGTTCGTTGACGCAGGCAATATCTTCCCTGCGGCTCAGGCCGCAAATTTTTATTTTGATTTTACTCACCGCGCAGCTCCTTAATCAGCGCCGCCGGGTCCGCCGCCCGCATCAACGCTTCGCCAACCAACACCGCCTGCGCGCCCGCCGCTTTAAGCGCCGCCGCGTCGCTGGCGCAGGTAACGCCGCTTTCAGCGACAAAAATTTTATCCTGCGGGATTTTGTCACGCAAGCGCAAACTGTTCAACGGGTTCACGCTAAAGTCTTTCAGATTGCGGTTGTTGACGCCGATAATTTCCGCGCCCGCCGCCAACGCCGTGCTTACCTCTTCCGCCGTGTGCGCCTCCACAAGCGCCGCCATGTTGAGTTCACGCGCCTGGCACAAATATTCCGCCAGCTGGCTTGCGCTCAGCAGCGAGCAAATCAAGAGCACCGCGTCCGCGCCGATATTTTTCGCTTCATATATCTGGTATTCATCGACGGTGAAGTCCTTACGCAAAATTGGCAAGTTCACTCTTTGCCGCACCTGCGTCAAATATTCGTCGCTGCCCAAAAAATATCGCGGCTCCGTCAGGCAGGAAATCGCCGCCGCGCCGCCTTCCTCGTAAAGCTGTGCCTGCGCCAGGTAGCGGCGCTCAAAGTCCGGGTCAATTAAGCCCTTGGAAGGCGACGCTTTTTTCAGCTCGGCGATAACGCTGAGTCCGGGAGCGGCCAACGCCGCCTGAAAATCCTTGCCCTGCGGCCGGCCTTCGGCCTCGTCCCGCACAGCGTATAAGCTTTTTTGCTCCTTAGCCTTTGCCACGCGCTTTTTAGCGTATTTTGCAATTTCGTCCAGTATCGTCATCTTGCCACCGCTTATTTATTGCTCAACTCGATAAGCTTAGCCAGCGCTGCCAAGGCTTTGCCGCTGTCGATAAGTTCTGCCGCCAGCTTCACGCCTTCTTCCAAAGTCGCCGCCTTCTCGCCGATGTACAAAGCCGCGCCCGCGTTCAAAAGTACGGCGTTGCGGCGGTGTCCGCGCTCGCCGCCCAGCACGTCGCGCGTAATTTTGGCATTTTCGTCCGGCATACCGCCGCGCAAATCTTCTCTGCGGCACCGTTCAAAGCCGAACTGCTCCGGCGTAATCACATAATTTTTCAACCAGCCGTCTTTAAATTCGCACACCGTCGTCGGCGCGCTCAAAGAAATTTCGTCCAGCTTATCCTGACCGTAAACCACCATGCCGCGCTGAACGCCCAGGCTGATTAAAACCTGCGCCAAAGGCTGCACCAGATATTCGTCGTATACGCCCAAAAGCTGGCGTTTGGGACTGCCGGGGTTCGTCAGCGGCCCTAAAATATTGAACACGGTGCGGATGCCCAGCTCCTTGCGGATGGGGCCGACGTATTTCATCGAAGTGTGGTACTTCTGCGCGAAAAAGAAGCACATGCCGACTTCCTTCAATAATTCTATACATTTTTCCGGGCTCTGCTGAATGTTCACGCCCAGCGCTTCCAGACAATCCGCCGTGCCGCATTTGGAAGAAGCGGCGCGGTTGCCGTGCTTGGCCACCTTCATGCCGCCTGCAGCCGCAACCAAAGCCGACGTCGTGGAAATGTTGAAGCTGTTGGCGTGGTCGCCGCCGGTGCCGACGATTTCAAAAATATCCATATCCGTTTCCACTTTTAACGCATGGTCGCGCATCGCGGCCGCGCAGCCGGCAATTTCGTCGGTGGTTTCCGCCGTCGTGCTCTTGGTCGACAGCGCCGCCAAAAACGCCGCGTTCTGCGTCGCCGTAGTTTCGCCGCTCATAATCTCGTTCATCACGTCGTAGGCTTCGCGGTAGCTCAAATCCTGCTTGTCAACTATTTTTTCAATCGCTTCTTTAATCATGGTATATCGCTCCTTATTTTTTCTTTCGGCTCCCTGCAAGGGAGCTGGCTCTGATATGTTATTTATAATTTTAAGAAATTCTCCAGAATTACCCGCCCCTGCGGCGTCATAATGGATTCGGGATGGAACTGCACGCCGTACACCTGATATTCCTTATGCTGCAGCGCCATGATTTCGCATTTTTGCGTTTGCGCCGTAACCTCCAGACATTCCGGCAAGCTTTCGGGCTCCACTATCAGCGAATGGTAGCGGGCCGCTTCAAAGCCGTCGGGCAGACCCGCCAAAAGCGGCGACTCTTTGACGATGTAAATTTTATCGCTCTTGCCGTGAACAATTTCCGGCGCGCGCACTACCTTGCCGCCGAACGCTTCGCCAATGGCCTGATGACCCAGGCACACGCCTAAAATCGGATATTTGCCGCTCAATCGCTTGATGACCTCCAGGCAAATACCCGCCTGCTGCGGATTACCCGGCCCCGGCGAAATGATAATGTGGCTGGGACGCAGCGCGTCGATTTCCGCAACCGTTATCTTATCGTTGCGCACGACTTTAATATCCGGGTTGATTTCGCCAATCAGCTGGTACAGATTATGGGTAAAGCTGTCGTAATTATCGATAATCAAAATCATGCTTACTCCTCCTCTGCCGTCAGGCGCAGCGCCGTCATGCAAGCGCCGGCCTTATTAACCGTTTCCTGAAATTCATTGTCCACCACGCTGTCGAAGACGATGCCGCCGCCAGCCTGAATATATACGCGGTCGTTTTTCTTGACCATGGTGCGAATCGTAATGCAAATATCCATATTGCCGCCGAAATCAAGATAGCCCATGCCGCCGCCGTACACACCGCGTCGCTCCGGCTCCAGCTCGTCGATAATTTCGCAAGCGCGGATTTTCGGCGCGCCGCTCAAGGTTCCCGCCGGGAAAACCGCCTTCAAAGCGTCCAGCGCGTCCTTGCCCTCGCTCAGCCTGCCCGTCACTTTACTCGTTATGTGCATCACATGGCTGAACCGCTTAATCGCTTTATAATCGCTGACCTTCACCGTGCCGAAGTCGCAGACGCGGCCCACGTCGTTGCGTCCCAGGTCCACCAGCATATTATGCTCCGCAGTTTCCTTGGCATCCGCCAAAAGCTCGCGCTCCAGCGCCAAATCCTCCGCCGCAGTTTTGCCGCGTCGCCGCGTACCGGCAATCGGCATGCTGATGACCTCGCGCCCCACGACCTTGACTAAAGTTTCCGGCGAGCTGCCGGCAATTTCCACATCGTCGTTGTGCAGAAAAACCATGTACTGCGACGGGTTCGTCGTGCGCAAATAACGGTAAGCGCTGAACAAGCTTTGGTCATAGGCAGCGCTGAACTTTTGCGCGTAGACAATCTGAAAAGCGTCGCCGTTTTTAATATACTCCTTGCACGCCAAAACATTTTTTGCATACTGCTCGCGGCTCTGGTTGCTGGTAAATTCTCCCAGCTTCGCCTTTGCCGGCTTAAAGGGCTGCACGGGCATAAAGAGCATTTCCTCCATCGCCGCTATCTCACGCTCAGCTTTAGCGTAATTAACCTCCACGTTATCCGTCTTGACGTTGGCAATTAAAAAAATCTTTTGCTTCAAATGGTCAAAAGCTATCAGCTTATCGAAAAGCATTAAATCCACGTCGGCAAAATCGGTCTTGCGCTCTTTGTTTACGCGCATCTCCGGCTCGCAGTAACGCATAAAGTCGAAGCCGAACACGCCCACCAGACCGCCGGTAAAATTGGGCAGTCCGTCGATTTGCGGCGCTTTGTATTCCGCCAAAATATTGCGGATACAGTTCAGCGGGTCCTGCTCCTTGTACTTCACCGCCGCGCCGCTGATAATTTCCGCGTCGCCGTCGGTAATTTTCAAACGCAGCACCGGGTCGTACCCTACGAAGGAATAGCGCGCCCAATGCTCGCCGCCCTCGATGCTTTCCAGCAAAAAATAATTGCGGCTGCTGCGCCTTACATTAGCCAGAAACGCCAGCGGCGTCAGCATATCCGCTAGGCATTCCTTCGCCACGGGCACCGCTTTGTATTCCTTAGCGTATGCCTTAACCTGTTCCAAAGTTAAATTTAACATTTTAACACCTCATACCAATAAAAAAGACCCGTCCTCGATTTTACTCAAGGACAGGCCATAATAAACTTATACCTGCGGTACCACCTTGTTTCGCCGCCACGCGGCGCTCTTTCGCAGAATGCCAACACATTCCTCACCCTTAACGCAGATGTTACGTTGCCGAATACTCTCGCTCAATGATTTTACAAATCACTTTCAACGATTTGACAGCACCCTCGACGGTCCATTTATCGGCCTGCATCTCTACCCGGCTTTCAGCTCCCCGGACTCTCTGTAAGCGCATCTACCGACTTGATCTCCGTCTCAACGGTTTGCGGTTTTTTGAAGTTGTGCTTATTTTACTACCGGCTACGCATAGCGTCAACTGTTTTTTACAAAAAAGTTTTTTACTGCGAAGATGCAATTCATTTTGTAAAGTAATTTACAAAATGAATTGTACACCGGCAAAAGCGAGCGCGACTTGCCAAACGCAAAGCTCACTCCACCTTCAGCATTCTATACCCCATGCCGAAAATCTTCTTCGTACAGCTCCCGCAGCATTTTGATTTCCGCCGCGTAGCCCGGCAGCTCGTTCGGCGTTTCCAAATAAAAAGGCAAATTGCGCAGCGCCGGGTGCTTCGTCACCGCCGACAACGCAGCAAGCCCGATCGTTCCTGCTCCGATGCAGGCGTGGCGGTCCTTATGGCTGCCCAAAGGATTCAGGCTGTCGTTCAAATGTACGGCGCGCAGCTTATTCAGACCTATAACGCGGTCAAAGCTTTCTAAAACCCCGTCCAGATTATTGACAATATCATAGCCGCCGTCAAAAATATGGCAGGTATCCAGGCAGATGCTCACTTTTTCGTTCAGCTGCACCTTGTCCAAAATTGCGGCCAGCTCCTCAAAGCTGCGGCCAATTTCCGAGCCCTTGCCCGCCATAGTTTCCAAAAGCACCGTGGTATGCAAATCCTTATGCAGCACCGCGTTGAGCAGCGCGGCGATTTTTTCCACGCCCACCTCCGCGCCCTGCTTCACATGGCTACCCGGATGAAAATTATACATATTGCCCGGCAGATATTCCAGCTGCGCCAAATCGCCCTCCATAACCATGCGGGCAAAGTCTAAAATGCGCGGCTCGGCGGCAGCAGGATTCATAGTGTAAGGCGCATGCGCCAGCAGCGGCGCAAAATTATGCTCCGCGCACAGCTGCGCCAGCGCCGCCGCGTCCTCCGGCTTTACCTCTTTCGCTTTGCCTCCGCGGGGATTGCGCGTAAAAAATTGAAAGGTGTCGGCCCCAATGGACAGCGCCGTTTTACCCATAGCTAAAAAGCCTTTACTTGAAGATAAATGACATCCTATATGCAGCATCTTATACTCCTTTACGCAAGCGCGGTCAAACTATGCCCGCGATTTTTTCCAGCGATAATAATACGACCTGCGTCCCGGCAAATCCTTTTTATTTTACAAATTCCTCACTAAAAAAATTTGTCGCCCGCTACAGATAATAGTATACTATATTTAAGTGATTTGCGTTTATTTTTTCTCATTTGGCAGCGAAGCTGCGTTTCGCAAATTGGAGGTATGCATCATGTTTAAAAACCGTAAGGTCGTCATCGTCGGCGCGGGCCATGTAGGCTCCCATGTCGCTTTAGCTCTCATTCAATCCGGCGAAGCCGACGATATTGTGCTCATCGATATTCTGCCGCAAAAGGCCGCAGCCCAGGCGCTGGATTTGGACGACTGCGTCAGCGGCTCCTTATCCGGACGCGACGTAAGCATCCGCGCAGGCGGTTACGAGGAGCTGAACGACGCCGATATTCTCGTTATGGCCTTTGGCCGCAGCCGCCGCCCCGGCGAAACCCGTCTGGATATGTTCGACGATTCCATAAAAATGGCGGACGAAGTGGTTTCCCATCTCAAGACCGTGGATTTCAAAGGCATTATGCTCAGCATTTCCAATCCGGCCGACATTATTTGCGAATATATTCGCCGTGAAATGAACTGGGAGCCCCACCGCTGCTTCTGCACCGGCACCAGCTTGGAAAGCTACCGCCTGCTGCGGGTGCTCAGCGCCGCCACCGGCTAAACGATCATCGTCGGGCAGGAGATCATCTGCATGGGCGAGCACGGCAATTCCAGCTTCATCGTCTGGTCCCGCATTCGCATCGGCACCAAGCCGTTCCTGCAGCTGCGCGCCGAACGCCCGGACATCGCAGTCATCAATTTAGAAGATTTGCAGGCGCAAGTTAAAAAAGCCGGCGATATTGAAATCGACGGCAAGGGCTGCACCGAATTCGGCATCGCCAACGCCGCCGTGATGATTATCAGCGCCATCTTCCACGACCAAAATTTGATTTGGCCCTGCTCCACCGCGCTCAACGGCCAATACGGACAGAAGGACGTAGCCGCAGGCGTGCCCTGCGTTATCGGCAAAAACGGTATCGAAGAAATTTTAGAAGTAGCGCTGGCAGACGAAGAACAGGAAAAATTCAACGCCTCCTGCGATATTCTGCGAGGCTTTTTGGAAAGAGCGGCTTCGCTGAAAAAATAAATTTTATCCCCGCGCATAAAATTAAGGACTGAACTCTGAAAAATTTTTACAGGGTTCAGTCCTTGTTATATTTTGCGGCTAATGAACGCGCTGCGTTTTACAAATTATGCTCTCAGCTTTGCTTTATAAGCCTCGGCCACCTGAGCGATAACCTGCTTCATGCTGGCGTCCACCTCGGCGTCGGTCAGGGTGCGGTCGTCCGCCTGATAGGTCAGGTTGAAGGCCATGGATTTGCAGCCTGCCGCGACCTGCTTGCCGGTGTAAATATCGAACACGCGGACTGTGCGCAACAGCTCGCCGGCGTTGGCGCGGATTACGGCTTCGATTTCCTCGTTGCTTACCTCCAGCGGCACGACAACGGCAATATCGCGGCTCATAGCGGGATATTTAGGCAGGTGCTGGTATTTAGGCACGGCGG
>NZ_CAJMEH010000035.1 GCF_905212365.1 uncultured Phascolarctobacterium sp. | reverse complement strand
CTTCAGTGGTGAACAGCTTCATGATAGGAGGCTGAATCAGCGGAACCAAAGACATGTAGGAGTATGCGGCAACGGCGATAGCACCCAGCAGTTGCGGAGCCATCTTAGCAGCCAAGTAAATAGAGGTCGGGCCGTCTGCGCCGCCGATAATACCGATAGCAGCTGCTTCCTGTACGGAGAAGCCCAACAACATAGCGCCCAGCAAAGCGATAAATACGCCGCCCTGAGCAGCAGCACCCAACAGCAGAGTTTTGGGGTTAGCGATCAGCGGACCAAAGTCAGTCATTGCGCCTACGCCCAAGAAAATCAGCGGCGGGAATACTTCATGGTTAATACCATACATAATAACGGACATTACGCCAGGAGCGTCAAAGCCATTTTTAGGAATGTTAGCCAAAACGCAGCCAAAAGCGATAGGGGAAAGCAGCAAAGGCTCAAAGCCCTTGCCGATAGCCATATACAGCAGAATCAAACCCACGCAAATCATAATTACATGACCGCCAGTCAATGCGGAGAAACCGGAATCTGCCCATACGGAAGACAAAGCAACGATAAATGCTTCCATTTAATATCCTCCCAATTTTCAATTTGTGGAAGGCTCCTTGCGAAGGGAGCCCTCCAAAGATCAGGGTTAGTGACTAAAACTTAGTGATATTGCGACCTATCAACTAAGAATTACATAACGATCATAACGTCGCCGGTACCAACGGTTTGGCCTGCGGAAACGCGAACGTCGGAAACGGTGCCGTCAGCCGGAGCCATGATTTCATTCTGCATTTTCATAGCTTCCAGAATCATCAGAACGTCGCCAGATTTAACTGCGTCGCCAACTTTTACGTTAACGGACAGAACTTTACCAGGCATCGGAGCGGAAACGGTGGTAGCGCCTGCAGCAACAGGAGCAGCAGCTTTCGGAGCCGGAGCGGGAGCCGGAGCAGCTTTCGGAGCAGCAGCTTTCGGAGCAGAAGCTACGGAACCAGCTTCTTCAACTTCAACTTCGTATGCGGTACCATTAACGGTGATAGTATACTTTTTCATGGATATAATCCTCCTTAAAATCTCGTTTTTTAATTAAAATTGCAAACAATATGCATTAGAAGCATTCTTTACGAACGCTGATAGCTTCAACACGTGCATTTACAGTCCAGCTAGCATTCGGCAGACGACGTACGCAAGCGATTTGGTCTGCACTAACGCCGCAAGCTGCAACTGCTGCAGCGATAACAGCGATAATTTCGCTATCATCTTGAACCGGAGCAGCAACTGCTGCCGGTGCGGGAGCTGCTGCCGGGGTAGGAGCTACTGCCGGTTTAGCAACTTTTTTTTTAGTCGGATCGACAACTTGGATTAAGCTCATCAATACGCCCAACGCAATCAAAACGCCGAATACGATGGTCATATTAATCAATGCGATTAACCAAGGATTAGTAGTAACAGGACCCATTTATTTCACCTCATCTTATCTTAAAATAGGTTTTTAAGCACTAAGCAACTGCTTGTGAATTACAAAGGAATATTGCCGTGGCGTTTTGCCGGACGGGTTTCGCGTTTGCTTTCCAGCATTTGCAGAGCGTTGATGATGGTGGGACGAGAGTTTTTCGGTTCGATAACCATGTCAACCATGCCGCGCATTGCTGCTTGGTACGGAGTTGCGAAGTTGTCGATATACTCTTTAGTCTTAGCTTCAACATCAGGATCTTTACGGAAAATGATGTTAGCAGCGCCAGCAGGACCCATAACTGCGATTTCAGCGGTCGGCCATGCGATAACTTGGTCAGCGCCCAGGTCTTGAGAGCACATTGCCAGATAGGAACCGCCGTAAGCTTTACGGGTTACCAGAGTGATCTTAGGAACGGTTGCTTCGGAGTAAGCATACAGCATCTTAGCGCCGTGACGGATAATGCCGCCGTATTCTTGGTTGCAGCCAGGCAGGAAGCCAGGAACGTCAACCAAGTTCAGCAGAGGAATGTTGAATGCGTCGCAGAAGCGAATGAAACGAGAGGATTTGTCGGAAGCATTGATATCCAAGCAGCCAGCCATAACTTTCGGTTGGTTAGCGATAATACCAACGGTTTGGCCATCCATACGAGCGAAGCAGGTAATAATGTTCTTTGCCCAGTATTTTTGGTTCTCGTAGAATTCACCGTTATCAACGATAGCCTTGATTACATCATACATGTCGTAAGCTTGGTTAGAGTTATCCGGCAGCAGAGTGTTCAGGCTTTCTTCGGTACGCATCGGATCGTCGCCAGTCTCTACGATCGGAGCGGTTTCCATGTTGTTGGAAGGCAGGAAGGAGAGCAGGTAACGAATTTGTTGCAGGCAGTCTTCATCGTTTTCAGCAGCGAAGTGAGCAACACCGGAAGTGGAGTTATGAGTCATAGCGCCACCCAGTTGTTCTTGGGTTACATCTTCACCGGTTACGGATTTAACTACTGCAGGACCGGTAATGAACATCTTGGAAGTGTTCTTTACCATGTAGATGAAGTCGGTCAGTGCCGGGCTGTATACAGCGCCGCCAGCAGAAGGACCCATGATAGCGGAAATTTGCGGTACAACGCCGGAAGCGATGGTGTTCTCGAAGAAGATCTTACCATAGCCAGCCAGAGCGTCGATAGCTTCTTGAATACGAGCACCGCCGGAATCGTTCAGGCCAACCAACGGAGCGCCCATTTTCAGAGCCAAACGTTGAACTTTAACGATTTTAGCAGCATGCATTTCGCCAAGAGAACCACCTTCAACGGTGAAGTCTTGTGCGAATACGTATACCAGACGGCCGTCAACAGTACCATAACCAGTGGTTACGCCTTCACCCGGAAGTTCTTTCTTTTCTTGACCGAAGTTGGTGCAGCGATGACGAACGAAACGATCCAATTCTACGAAGGAACCTTCGTCGAGGAGTGCAGCGATTCTTTCACGAGCAGTCATTTTGCCGGATTCATGTTGTTTAGCAACACGTTTTTCGCCGCCAGCAGCCAGAATTACTTCGGACTTTTTGAGCATTTTCTCAATTTTTTCTTGAGTAGACAAATCTTACACCTCCATCATTATTGGGAGAACAAATTTATATACATATGCTGAAGGCATATCACTTGTACACCTTCAGCAACATGTATCGTAGATTAGTACCCTATGATTCGATTAACTTTAAGCGTTAATTAATCAACGTAGGTAGCAGCAGGTTGGCACAGCTCGAGCAGCAGGCCAGCAGATTTCGGATGAATGAAAGCGATTTTCATTTTGCCAGCGCCATTGCGAGGAGCTTTATCGATCATTTTAATGCCAGCAGCTTCGCAGTCAGCGATTGCAGCTTTGATGTCGTCAACGCGCAGAGCCATATGTTGGATGCCAGGGCCGTTTTTAGCAACATATTTGCCGATAGGGCCGTCTCCGTTTTCAGTAATATCAACGAGGAGCTCGATCAGGGTTTCGCCGCAGGGAACAAAAATGGTTGCAACGCCTTGTTCTTTAACTTCTTCAGTACCGGTAGCTTTCAAGCCCAGAACCTCAGTGTAAATTTTAGCAGCTTCTTCCAAAGTGCCTTTGCAAGCAACGCCTACATGGTCAACACAAATAGTTTTGAATGCCATAATAATTCCTCCTAAGAAATTGTTTTTTGGTTGTTTTATTTTAAAACTTTACCAACAATATCATCAACGACAGAATAAGGCTCAATCTCACGGGACTGCATCTTAACTACCAATTCGTCAAATGCATCCGTTTGAATAACCTCTTTGTCGATGTAGCGATTTACGCGATCATTAAGCATAGCTTCAACTTCGTTTTTAATACGTTTTTTGCGAATCTCGCTTAACTTACCAGAGTCAATCAAATATGCCTTGTGAGCCTCGATGGAGTCCACAACAGCCTCTATACCTTCACCCTTGCTGGCAACGGTCCTGTTAATCGGAGGACGCCAGCCAACATGTTCGGGATTTAATTCGAGCATCATTTCAATCTCAATGTTGAGCTTGTCTGTACCTTCACGGTCAGCTTTGTTAATCGTGAAAAGGTCACCGATTTCAAGGATGCCTGCTTTAATTGCCTGGATATCGTCGCCCATGCCGGGAATAACAACAACCATAGTGGTATCTGCGGTCTTAACAATGTCAACCTCAGATTGGCCTACGCCTACGGTTTCAACGATAATAACATCCATGCCAAAAGCATCCATCAATTTTACTGCGTCGCCTGCTTTTTGAGACAGGCCGCCGAGGCTGCCACGGGTAGCCATAGAACGAACAAAGATACCTTCATCCGCCATCAGATCCATCATTCTGATACGGTCGCCTAAAATAGCGCCGCCAGAATACGGGCTAGTAGGGTCAATTGCTACAATGCCAACAGTTTTACCACGTTTACGGTATTCTTTAGCAAGTTTATCTGTCAGAGTACTCTTACCAGCACCCGGAGGGCCAGTGATACCAATTACATAAGCATTACCAGTATGAGGATAGATTTCTGTCATAATTTTGACAGCATCATCGTATTCATTTTCAACAGCAGTTATTGCCTTAGATAATGCAAGACGAGAATGACTTAATAATTTATCTACTATTTCCATAATTCACACCGCCTTGTCAGATTGTGAATATTTTATAAGGCAAGCCGGGACAAGCCCGGCTTGCAACTTATGTCAGGGGATAAAATTATTTAACGTTAGCGTTGATGCACTCAACGATCTTGCTGGTCGGGGTGCCAGGAGTGAATACTTCAGCAATGCCAGCAGCCTTCAGGCCAGGGATATCAGCGTCAGGAATAACGCCGCCGCCGATAACCAGAACGTCGTTCAGGCCTTTTTCTTTCAGCAGCTCAACAACCTTCGGGAAAAGGGTGTTGTGAGCGCCAGACAGCAAGGACAGAGCAACAACTTGTACGTCGTCTTGCAGAGCAGCTTCTGCGATTTGTTCCGGAGTCAGACGAATACCGGTGTAGATAACTTCAAAACCAGCGTCGCGCAATGCACGAGCTACAACTTTAGCACCGCGGTCATGGCCATCCAGACCCGGTTTAGCAACTAAAACTTTAACGTTAGCCATTATAAAATACCTCCGTATATGTTAGTGTTTACAAATTAGAGAGTGGTATGAGGTTGGTATTCACCGAATACTTTTCTCATAACGCCGCAGATTTCACCTTCGGTAGCATATGCACGAACAGCGTCGAGGATCAACGGCATCAGGTTTACAGACTCGTCTGCGCAGCCAGCTTCCAGAGCAGCCAGAGTTTCGTCAACTTTAGCCTGGTCACGGCGAGCTTTCAGAGCAGCGATCTTTTCAGCTTGCAGTTTGCCTACAGAGCCATCTACGCGCAGCAGGTTTTTCGGAGGTTCTTCCTCTTGGGTGAATTTGTTAACGCCAACGATGATACGGTCGCCTTTTTCGATTTCCATCTGCCATTTGTAAGCGGAGTCTTGGATTTCTTTTTGGATGTAGCCTTTAGCGATTGCTTCAGGAGCGCCACCGATTTCGTCGATCTTTTGGATGTATTCCCAAGCTTCTTTCTCGATCTTGTCGGTCAGAGCTTCTACATAGTAGGAGCCGCCCAACGGATCAACGGTGTCAGCCAAGCCGGATTCGTAAGCAACGATTTGTTGGGTACGCAGAGCGATGGTTACGGATTCAGTGGTCGGCAGAGCCAAAGCTTCGTCCTTGGAGTTGGTGTGCAGGGATTGAGTACCACCCATTACAGCAGCAGCGGTTTGCAGAGCAACACGAACGATGTTGTTGTTCGGTTGTTGAGCGGTCAGCATGGAGCCAGCGGTTTGGGTATGTACGCGCAGCATCATGGATTTGGGTTTCTTAGCGCCGAAACGCTCTTTCATAACTTTAGACCATACACGACGGGAAGCGCGGAATTTAGCAACCTCTTCCAATACGTTGTTGTGAGCGTTCCAGAAGAAGGACAGACGGCCAGCGAAAGCGTCAACGTCCAGACCAGCTTTGATAGCAGCTTCTACATAAGCAATGCCGTCAGCGATGGTGAATGCGATTTCCTGAGAAGCGGTAGAACCAGCTTCACGGATATGGTAACCGGAAATGGAGATGGTGTTCCACAGCGGTACATTCTTGGAGCAATATTCAAAAATGTTGGTGATCAAACGCATGGACGGTTTCGGCGGGAAAATGTAGGTGCCGCGAGCAGCATACTCTTTCAGAATATCGTTCTGAATGGTGCCGCGCAGTTTGTCAGCGGAAACGCCTTGCTTTTCAGCAACTGCAATGTACATAGCCAGCAGTACGGATGCAGGAGCGTTGATGGTCATAGAAGTAGAAACTTTATCGAGGGAAATTTGGTCGAACAGGATTTCCATATCAGCCAAGGAGTCGATAGCTACGCCTACTTTACCAACTTCGCCTTCAGCCATCGGATCGGTGGAATCATAACCAATCTGGGTCGGCAGGTCGAATGCGCAGGACAGGCCGGAACCACCGTTAGCCAGCAGGTAACGATAACGTTTGTTGGATTCTTCAGCGGTGGAGAAACCAGCATACATACGCATGGTCCAGAAACGGCCACGATACATGGTGGGTTGTACGCCACGGGTATAAGGATATTCACCGGGGAAGCCCAGTTTAGTCATGTAGTCAAAGTCTTCACCAAGATCTACCGGGGTGTACAGTCTGTTAGGAACCAGGTTTGCGCGTTCAGGGTTTTTTACCAGTTTAGCTTCAACATCAGCATGATATTTCTCTAAACCAGCTTTAATTTCTTCAAATGCCATTCTCAAATCCTCCTTAAAATATTTGGTTTGCATATTTCGGATTGGACGGATCCGAAATGATGGTGAGAGTGTCCGTCAGTGACGGTATATGGCAAAGCCTCAAGGCCTCGTCAACTTTTTTATATATACTTGCCGATAGGACTCGCACCTATCGGCAAGTACCTTAACATAGTTTAACCTATTTTGAGAAACTTCTCAAGGGGTATTGAAAAGTTTTTTTGATTATTTAACCATGCCTTCCATGGAGCCGGTTTCGTTGAACAGTTTGTAACAATCGAAAGCTTCTGCCAGGATGTGCGGGGTTTGGCTGTTGCCGCAAGCTTCGCAAGCGCGTTTGAAATAATCATACAGCCAAGGTTGATATTTCGGGTTAGCGATTTGATCGATGATGATCGGAGCTTTCTCTTTCGGGGTCAGACCGCGCAGGTCTGCAACGCCGCGTTCGGAAACGATAACGTCAACGTCCAGAGTAGCATGGTCGATATGGCTGCAGAACGGAACAACAGAGGAGATCTTGCCGCCTTTAGCCAAGGAATTGGTGAAGAATACGGTCAGGAAGCCGTTACGAGCGAAGTCGCCGGAACCGCCAACACCGTTCATCAATTTAGTGCCGCAAACGTGAGTGGAGTTAACATTGCCATAGATGTCGACTTCGATAGCGGTGTTCATAGCGATAACGCCGATACGACGAGCAACTTCCGGGCTGTTGGAAATTTCCTGCGGACGGAGCAGCAAATATTTTTTATAATGTTCTACGTTCTCGTAGAATTTCTTTTGACACTCAGGAGACGGAGTCAGAGCAGTGCCGGAAGCAACGCGCAGTTTGCCAGCATCGATCAGGTCGAACATACCGTCTTGAATAACTTCGGTGTAAACGGTCAGGTCTTCAAAATCGGAGTTAACCAAGCCATTGATAACTGCGTTAGCAACGGAGCCTACGCCGGATTGCAGCGGCAGCAGGTTTTTCGGCAGGCGGCCTTCTTTAACTTCGTTTTTCAGGAAGTTAACCAGGTTAGCGCCCATGTGCTTAGCGTCGTCGTCGATTTCACCCAGAGGACGAACGATGTCAGGACGGTCGCAAGCAACTACTGCAACAATCTTGTCTACTTCGCAAGGAATGTAAGGAGTACCAATGCGGTCTTCCGGAGCGGTAACAGGAATCGGTTGACGGTTTGGAGGATCCAGAGGAACATAGGAGTCATGCATGCCTTCCAGCTCTTTCGGTTGGGTGGTGTTAACTTCTACGATAACTTTCTTAGCGCCAGCTACATAAGAGGAGCTGTTGCCCATGGATGTGGTCGGGATCAGGCCTACCATGCCGTTGCCCAGATCGTTGATTTTGCAAACCTCAACGATTGCAACGTCAGGACCAGTCGGGCGGCCAGCCATGAAGCCATAACGAACCATTTGAGCCATATGGGACAGATGAATATCAGCATATTTTACTTTGCCAGCATTGATAGCTTTACGCATGGTACCGTTGGTCTGATAAGGCAGACGGCGGTCGATGCAGTCAGCTTCTACCATTGCTTGGTCAATTTCTGGGCCAACGGAAGCGCCGGTCCAAACGTTAACTTTGAAAGGAGTTTTTTTAGCTTTTTCAGCCAGAGCCAGAGGTACAGCTTTCGGATAGCCGGACGGAGTAAAGCCGCTGACACCCAAGTTGTCACCGTCTTTTACAAATTCTGCAGCAGCTTCAGCGCTCATAACTTTGCCAGCTACTACGTCACAAATGCGATCTTTAATGTCGATCATGTTTACCTTCCTCCTTAATAATTAGGACATTGTGTTTTATAAGGGTCGCCCCTTTGCTTATAACTTGTCTGCAGTTCTGCACGCAAACCTCCAGACAAGGTATTGCCTTGGTCAAGCATTTCACAAACATTTCATACTTGACTATATAGTCTTTTCGACACTGGCAGGAAAACTCCTGCTAGCTCCAGGAATATTTTTTATAAAATTTTCTTCTCTTTCTGCTACAATTATAACACATTTTGCCAAAAACTTCACTTCTTTTTCAGAAAAAATTTCCTACTCATGAGTGAAGCGAGCTCACATGACCCTTCAGCCAAATTGACGCTCAACGCTTACTATGATACCAATAAAATTGTAACATAGCAAGCTTTTTCTTTACAATTTTAAAAAATCCCCTGCCTTTTTTCACATTGAGACAGGGGATTTGTATTGTTCTGTTACGACTAATCGCGGTTTTGCGCTTTGTAGTGCGTATGCAATAGACTATGAGCTTTTTCCCCGAGAGGTTTGCCAAGCCAAGTAGCATAAAGCGTTTTTATTTCCGGATTATCATGGGATTTTCGTAATTCGCTGGCACGATCGCAGGCAAGCAGGCCTTCTCGGCGCATTTTGCGTATCTTGCCGCTTACCGGTATGGGCTGTCCGCCGCCGCCGATGCAGCCGCCCCGACAAGCCATAACTTCAATAAAATGATAATCTGCTGTGCCCGCTTTAATGCGCTCCAGCATTTTTTTAGCGGAGCCCAAGGTATTGCAGACTGCTATCTTCACCGCCGTACCCGCCACGTCTACTACCGCCTCGCGGGTTTCCGCCATGCCGCGCACTTCGGTGTAATCCACCTTAGGCAGGCTTGCACCCGCTACAACGTCGGCCACAGTACGCAAAGCCGCTTCCATAACGCCGCCCGTCGTACCAAAAATCACCGCCGCGCCGGTACCGGTTCCCAAAGGCGAATCATACTGGCTTTCCGGCAGCGAAGCGAAATCGATACCCGCCTCGCGGATCATACGGCCCAGCTCGCGCGTAGTGATGACAATATCCACATCGCGGTAGCCGCTGCTGCACATTTCCTCTCTGGCAGCCTCCGCCTTTTTAGCCGTGCAGGGCATTACGGATACGCTGACAATCTGCGCCGGATCAATCCCAGCTTTCTCGGCATAATAGGTTTTCGCTATAGCGCCGAACATCTGCTGCGGCGATTTGGCCGTGGACAAATGAGGCAGCAGCTCAGGATATTTCATTTCAATCATATTTACCCAGCCGGGACTGCAGGAGGTAATCATAGGCAGCACGCCGCCATTTTGCAACCGCTCTAAAAATTCGTGCCCCTCCTCCATAATCGTAAGGTCAGCCGAAAAATTAGTATCGAATACTTTATCAAAGCCCAGCTGGCGCAGAGCAGTTACCATTTTTCCCGTAACAATTTCTCCGGCGGGAATGCCCAGCTCCTCGCCCAAGGCCACGCGCACTGCCGGAGCAGTCTGCACGATAACTACCTTGCTTTCGTCGTTGATGGCGTTCCAAACCTTTTCCGTATCGTCCTTTTCCACAATAGCGCCCGTGGGACAAACGCTGGCGCACTGGCCGCAGTAGCTGCACTGGGAATTAAGCAGATCATGCTCGAAGGCCGTGGAAACAATGGTATTAAAGCCGCGACCGGCAAAGCTGTAAACATTCATGCCCTGGACATCGCGACAGACACGTATGCAGCGTCCGCACAAAATACATTTTTCCTGATCGCGCACCAGCGACGGATTGCTGTTGTCGATAGTATGCGCCTTAGTTTCTCCGCCCTCGAAGCGCAGCTTGCGCACGCCCAAATCCGCCGCCATATTCTGCAGCTCGCAGTCGCCGCTTTTTTGGCAGCACAGGCAGTCCTTGGGATGGTTGGTCAAAAGCAGCTCGATAACCGTCTTGCGCGCTTCGCGCACCTTATTGGTATTAGTTTTAACCACCATGCCCTCGCTTACAGGATAAACGCAGGAGGCAACCAAGGTACGCGCGCCGCTGGCTTCTACCATGCACAGACGGCAGGCGCCCTCGGCCCGCAGGTCGGGATGGTAGCACAGCGTCGGAATATAGATACCGGCGGCACGAGCCGCTTCTAAAACAGAGCTTCCGGCAGGAGCCTGGATCTGCCGGCCGTCAATCGTTAAATTTACCATTTTCATTATGCAGACCCCCTCAGCTCTTAATAATAGCCTTAAACGGACATGCCGTCATACAAGCGCCGCACTTAATGCACTTATCCTGATCGATAACATGCTGCTTTTTCACAGCGCCGCTGATGGCCTTCGCCGGGCAATTGCGCGCGCACAAGCCGCAGCCGCGGCAAGCGTCGGTAATAGTATAGCGAGCCATCTTTTCGCATACGGCTGCCGGGCAGCGCTTTTCCTTAATATGAGCCTCGTACTCGTGACGAAAATACTTCAAGGTCGACAGCACGGGGTTAGGCGCAGTCTGTCCCAAACCGCACAAAGCTGTTTCCTTGATATTCTTCGCCAGATTTTCCAGCAGCTCGATATCACCCTCGCGGCCCTGCCCTTCCGTAATGCGGTTCAAGATCTCCAGCATACGCTTGGTTCCCTCGCGGCAGGGCGTACACTTGCCGCATGATTCAGACTGGGTAAAATTCAGGAAGAACTTAGCAACGTCCACCATGCAGGTGTCCTCGTCCATAACTACCAGGCCGCCGCTGCCCATCATGGCTCCGGCAGCAATCAAGGAATCGTAATCCACAGGCAGGTCCAGCATGCTTTCCGGCAGACAGCCGCCAGACGGTCCGCCTATCTGCACCGCTTTGAACTTTTTGCCGTTGGTGATGCCGCCGCCGATATCGTAAATAATCTCGCGCATAGTAATGCCCATGGGCACCTCGGCCAGACCAGTATTATTTATCTTGCCAGTTAAAGCGAAAACCTTGGTGCCCTTGGATTTTTCCGTGCCGAACTGGCAGTACCAATCCGCGCCGTGTACAATGATCTGCGCCACGTTGGCGAAGGTTTCTACGTTGTTGATATTCGTCGGCTTGCCCCACAGGCCCGATACGGCCGGGAAGGGCGGACGGGGACGCGGCATGCCGCGCTTGCCCTCGATGGAAGCCATCAGCGCCGTTTCCTCGCCGCAGACAAAAGCGCCTGCGCCCTCTTTGATATGCAGCTTAAAGCTAAAGCCGCTGCCGAAAATATTCTCGCCTAAGAGGCCCATCTCCTCCGCCTGCTTGATAGCGATGCGCAGGCGTTTAATAGCCAAAGGATATTCGGCGCGCACATAAATATAGCCTTCATCAGCGCCGATAGCATAGCCGCAGACCGCCATGCCCTCCAGCACTCGATGGGGGTCGCCCTCCAGCACGCTGCGGTCCATAAATGCGCCCGGGTCGCCCTCGTCCGCATTGCAGATAACATATTTTTTATCGCTGACCGAAGCTTTGGCAAACTGCCATTTCATGCCGGTGGGGAAGCCGCCGCCGCCGCGTCCGCGCAGTCCGGATTTTTTGACCTCCTCTACCACCTGCTCGGGAGTCATTTCCGTTACGGCCTTAGCCAGCGCTTCGTAGCCGCCTACGGCGATATATTCTTCAATGGCCTCGGGATTGATAGCGCCGCAGTTGGCCAGCACCAGACGGTGCTGCTTTTTGTAAAAGCCAATCTCAGAATAATTAGGCACTCTGTCCTGCGTTAAAGGCTCATGGTACAGCAGGCGCTGCACAATGCGCCCTTTATATAAATGCTCTTCAACAATATCCTTAACGTCCTCGTTTTTAACGCCGCAATAAAAGGTGCCTTCAGGATATACGATAACCAGCGGGCCATGCTCGCAAAAGCCGTGGCAGCCGGTTTCAACCACCATTACCTCGTCCTGCAGCCCAAAGCTTTGCAGCTCTTTAGCAAAGGCTATCTGGATTTCCCTGGAACCGTTGGCCTTGCAGCCCGTACCGCCGCAAACCAACACATGAGCTCTGATATGCTGCATAATTTCTCCTCCACTCCGCTGTCCGCCGCGCTTACATCCTGTACCGTACTGGCGGCAGCATTTTATTCGTCTATTTTACCGACTACCAGCTCTTCTACGATTCTGCCGTTGACCACATGCTCGGCAATAATTTTCGGCACATCCTCCGGCTTCACCTTGCCATAGGTAATGCGGGCTTCGCCGGGACGCACCACATCCACCAGCACCTCTTTTTCGCACATGCCGATGCAGCCCGTCTGCTGTACCTGTACATCCAGCAGCCGCCGCTTATTAAGCTCGTCCAAAATCGCCTTCATGACCTCGCGGGCTCCGGCGGCGATACCGCAGGTACCCATACCAACAATAATCTTGGTTCCCGTTTCCTTGCGAAGTTTGATATCCGCTTTCAATTTATCACGCAAAGCGTGCAGATCCGCTAAGCTTTTCATTGTTATAACCTCCCTTGCAGCGCAGCCAGCTGCTGACCCAAATACTGGCGCAGCCAGACGTAAATTTCGGGATTGGCAAAATCGCAGGCGTCGCCCAAAATATCCCGCATCTCCTGCGTTGTAAAGATAAAGCTGCCGCCTGCGCAGCTATACTTAAAATGCAATTCTATCTGCGGCGCTCCCGCCAGCAGCACGGCAATGCTATCCGCCAAATCGCCCAAAGGCGGGCGGTCAATATTATCCGCAGCAAAATAAGCGGCCAGCTCCGTGCCCTTGCCCGGCTCCGAAGCGATGTCCAAGCGTCCGCCGCACTGCTGCGTCACCATATCCATAAAGGGTATGCCCAGCCCCACCTTGCGCGTCTTACGCGAAGTAACGAAGGGGTCGCGCACCCGGCGCAGCATTTGCGCGTCCATACCGCAGCCGTCGTCGCTGACGCGAAAAACGAAAAAGCCCGCTTCATTTTCATTGACTTCAATCGCGATATGCTTCGCACCGGCAGCCACCGAATTCTGTGCAATATCCAAAATATGCAGCGACAGCTCCCGCATCTTATTTATACCTGTCCAAAATAGCCGCCAGCTTATCTGTAGTCAGACGGCCGTGGGTGTCCTCGTTAATTTGCATAACAGGGGCTAAACCGCAGGCGCCGATACAGGCCACGGTTTCCAGCGTAAAACGCAGATCCTCGGTAGTATGGCCCGCCTTAATGCCCAGCTGCTTTTCCAAAGCCTGCAAAATAGTTTTGCCGCCGCGCACATGGCAGGCAGTCCCTTGGCACACGCGGATAATATTGCGTCCGCGGGGATTCAGATGGAACAGGGAATAAAAGGTAACTACGCCGTAAATATCGGCAATAGGCGTCCCCGTATGCTTGGCGATGTATTCCAGCACATCCTTGGGCAGATAATTATACAGGCTCTGCACCTCCTGCAAAATCGGAATCAAGGGTCCCTTTACGTCCTTGTACTTGGCCAGAATAGCGTCGATGCGCACCCGTTCGGGGTTAGCGCCGCCACAGCAGCTGCAGTTATGCTCCAGCCTGTTTTCACTGATGCTCATAGTCTCCCTCCTCCAAAAAGGAATATGCATATATCACTAAATTAAGTATAGCATTATAGCGAAATTTAAGCAACGCTGTATGCTGTATACTGCGTTTATAGCGTACTATATTTATATTATTTTTCGCAGAAATCCGAAAATTTTCCCGGCAATAAGCTGCGCCCGCCGCTTCCCGCCAAAGCCAGCCGCAGCTCCTGCAGCGTCAGCGCTTCTACTGTAAGCAGATTTTTCGGTCCCTGTACACAATCCAGAATATTATGGGCGTCCGAATTAGTCACATAGGGCAGATAGCCTGTCAGCCGCTGTAAAGAGGACTGTACGCTGCGCCGCCAGCCTGCGGCAGAAATTTCCGCCGCTGCAAAGCCAAAGCCCGGCTCGATAAAGCCCAGCTGGCCCACAATGCTGTAGGCCGGGCGGTCGATATGCGCGGCAATGGTCAAGCCGCCTAAGGTCGCCACCTGGCGCACCACCTGTTCGGCAGTCAGGCTGAGAGGAGCCAGCAGTAGCCGTTCCTCCTCCCGTACAAATTCATCCTCAGAGTCCACCACGAACTGCGCTCCGAAGCGTCCGGCGTCGTTAAGCCTGCCGTTCATATGCTTATCCACCACCTGCTGCCAAACCGCCAGCTGCTCCAGCGTATCAAACAGCGCCACAATATGAGCCTCCTCCAGACATTCCACCTCCATCCCCGGAAACACCTTGACGCCGTATTCCTCGCCGCAGCGCACGGCGGCTGCCGCATTGGCGCTGGCGTTATGGTCCGTAATAGCGATTGCGCCAATGCCAAATTCCGCAGCCCGCAGCACAATATGATGAGGCGTCATTTCCACCTCGGCGCAGGGCGAAAGCAGCGTATGAATATGCAGATCAGCTAAAACGCTCTGCATAGCCTATGCCCGGCCCACGCCCAAGGCGTACAGCTTGCCGATAACCTCAAAGGCAGGTTCTTCGGTAGCGACGATAACCACATCATTCAGATTAGCCTTATTCAGCGTATCGGCGGCTACAGGCCCGTCGCCTGCCACAATCACGGCGGATAAGCCTATAAGGGAAGCGACGGCGGCCACATTCTGGTGTCCCTGCATCGTCACCCACACCATGCCCGGCTGCGCCTGCCCCATAGCGTTGCTCAGCAGGTCGGACGCATAACCGCCCTCCACGTCCGCATACAGCGCATCCTCGGATACATCCTTAGTCAGCAGCTTTAAATTCAGTGCATCAATCATTTCTTTAACCTTCATTACGCTCATCCTCCGTATTATTCAACATCTTAGGCTCATGGTAAATAGGAATCTGCTTTGCCAGCTCCAGCATTCCCCGAGACAGCTTATGCACGCTGGCGCGCAGCTTAAAGATACAGTCAATCTCGTGCGCCTTACCCTGCACAATATCCTCTGCCAAGCCCTGGCAGCTGGGCGCGCCGCAAGCGCCGCAGTCCAGTCCCGGCAAGGAACACAATACCTCCTCCATGCGCTCGAACTTTTTCATAGCTTCCATAATATCGTCGTCCAGCTGCATCATCGGCCGCGGCACCAGCTTTTTGCGGTAAGCCGCCGAAGCGGGAAAATCCTGCAGCACCATGGTCTGCGCCATAGCCTCGCGCCTGTCCGCAGGCTCCGCGGCGCGCATAGCGCTAATGCGCTGCCGTAGGTTGCATTCCGCCACAAATTTGTTTTCCGCTGTCAAAAGGCCGCCCAAGCAGCCGCCCTTGCAGGATAAGCATTCCACATAATCCAGCTGCGGCATTTTATTCATGGAAATCTGCTCTAAAATATCATATACATTATCGATGCCATGCACCGATAAGCCGTTGGTAATCCCGGCGGAAGCAATCTCGCCGCCGTAAGCGCCCCAGCTAAGGCCGTAGGAGGAACCGGTACGCACATGCAGCTCGTGCCCGCCGCCTAAATTTTTCAGCAGCAGGCCATAAATCTCCGCCAGACCAAAGCTGCCGGAAAGCTCCGTATGCTGCACATCCACCGATTGGCGGATATTAGTTTCCTTGGACGGACAGGGAGAAATAAACCAAACGCCGATCAGCTCCGGCGGCATTTGCAGCCGGGCGGCCGCCTCGCGCTTCACATAAATAGCCGCCGCCTCTACCGGAGCCAGCACCGGCACCACCTGCTTAATCAGTTCAGGGAATTTTACCTGAATCAAACGCAGCACAGCGGGGCAGGTACTGGAAATAAGCGGCTTGCGCCCGCCGGTATAATTTTTAATATAGTCCTCTATCTCGCAGGCTATGTATTCGGAAGCCAGCGAAACGTCAAAAATCTCGTCGAAGCCAAGATTGTGCAGTCCCTGCCAAATATCCGTCAGCGGCACGCTGGCCGGAAACTGGGAATACAGCGACGGCGCAGGCAGCACAATATTATAGGCGTATTTTGTCAGCCCCTCCAGCGTGTCGGAACGCACGGAAAAAGCATGATAAGGACAACCTGCCGCACAAGCGCCGCAGTCGATGCAGCGGTCAGCCAAAATTTCCGCCTGCCCGTTACGCACGCGAATGGCCTCCGTCGGACACAGCTTAACGCAGGATACGCAGCCCTGACATTTATCCTGCTGCAGCTGCACAGAATGATAGTATTTAGTAGGAGCCATGCGTATCACCTCTCTCTCAAAATATATTCAAGACTGACGCCTAAACGGCCCAGCCGGCAATTCTACAAATCCTCGCTCTGATGCTTAAAGCCCATAACGATGGTCGTGCCCTGCCCCACAGCGGACTGAATATCAAATTCGTCGGAGCATTTCTGCATATTGGGCAGGCCCATACCGGCGCCAAAGCCCATCTGGCGCACATAATCAGGCGCTGTGGACCAGCCCTCCTGCAGCGCCTTGTTGATATCGGGAATGCCGGGGCCCTGGTCGCTGACGGTAATCACTGTTTTATCAGGAAAGACCTCGGCCGCCACATTGCCGCCGCCGGCATGAATAATAACATTCATTTCCGCTTCATAGGTGCCGATGGCGATACGCCGCACAATATCCGCCGGAATCCCCAGCCGCTGCAGCATCTTCTTAATCTTGGAGGACGCTTCGCCGGCGCGCTCAAAATCTCCGCCAACGCAGTCAAAAGCTATTTTCACAGATTTACTATCGCTCATCCTATTTACTCCTTTTATGGCAGCCGGGGATGCCGGCTCCGTACAAAATACCGCAGGCCTCAAACAGCGAATAGCCTGTAGCCAAAACCGGCAGCATGCTTTCCTCTGCCGCCGCCAGAATATCCTTGTCCGGCCGCTTATCGCGCACAAATACCAACGCGCTCAGCTCGGTCATTTCGGCGGTACGCACCACCTGCATATTAGTCAGCCCTGTACACAGCAGCGTATTGCGCTTGGTAAAGGCCAATACATCGCTCATCATATCGCTGCCGCAGCAGGTTTCTACCTGACGTTCCAGATAATCCCGCCCCGCCAATACCTCGGCGTCCAGCAGCCTTTGCACATCTTTAAGATTCATACACATCGCTCCCATATGCTTGATCGTCAGTCTGATATACTTATATAAATTTATTGTACACTGTTCATTGGCAGATGTAAATAAAGCGAGCCGATTCCGTCATGATTTTTTCCTGAATACTGCTGCAATGTAATTTTGCTTACAGAAGCGCAAAAAGGACTGCGCCCTGAGGCACAGCCCTAAAAACAATTTGCACGCTATTGAGTTCACTCTATGGCAGCCAGGGCCTGGGCCAAATCGGCAAGCAGGTCCTCCTTAGCCTCCAAGCCGCAGGAAATACGCACCAGCCCGGCCGGTACGCCTGCCGCCGCCAGCTGCTCGTCCGTCAGCTGACGGTGAGTCGAAGTAGCCGGATTCAGGCAGCAGGTACGGGCGTCTGCCACGTGGGTTTCGATAGCCGCCACCTTCAGCCGCTTCATAAAGGCTTCTGCCGCCGAACGGCCGCCCTTTAAATTAAAGGATACTACGCCGCAGCCGCTGTTGCCCAGGTACTTCTGCGCCAAAGCGTAATATTTATTGGAAGGCAGGCCGGGATAATTAACGTATTCCACCTGCGGCTGCTTTTCCAAAAATTCGGCCACAGCCTGCCCGTTTTCCACATGACGCGGCATGCGCACATGCAGCGATTCCAAGCCCAAATTAAGAATAAAAGCGCTTTGCGGCGATTGGCAGCAGCCCAAATCGCGCATCAGCTGCGCCGTCGCCTTCGTAATAAATGCGCCGCCCTGACCGAACTTTTCCGCATAGGTAATGCCGTGATAAGATGCATCCGGGCTGCATAAGCCGGGGAATTTACCGGCGTGAGCCAGCCAGTCGAATTTGCCGCCGTCCACTACCGCGCCGCCCAGGCAGGCTCCATGCCCGTCCATATACTTAGTGGTAGAGTGAGTAACGATATCTGCGCCCCATTCGATGGGACGGCAGTTAATAGGCGTCGGAAAGGTATTGTCCACAATCAGCGGTACGCCGTGCTTATGCGCAGCTTTGGCAAATTTTTCGATATCCAGCACCGTCAGCGCCGGATTGGCAATGGTTTCACCAAAAACAGCCTTAGTATTATCCTGAAAAGCGGCGTCCAGCTCCGCTTCCGTACAATCCGGCCCCACAAAGGTCGCCGTTACGCCCATCTTAGCCATGGTAACAGCTATCAGATTAAAGGTGCCGCCATAAATTGAGGACGACGCCACAATGTGGCTGCCCGCCTCGCACAAATTAAACAAGGCGAAAAAATTAGCCGCCTGCCCCGACGAAGTCAGCATAGCCGCCGTGCCGCCCTCCAGCTCGGCGATTTTGGCCGCTACAAAATCGCAGGTAGGATTTTGCAGACGGGAATAAAAATAACCGCTGGCCTCCAAATCGAACAGCTTGCCCATGGCCTCGCTGGTATCATATTTAAAAGTGGTGGATTGAATAATGGGAATCTGGCGCGGTTCGCCGTTTCCCGGCCTGTAGCCGCCCTGAATACATTTTGTGTTAATATTAAGCTCCTGCATTGTACTGCCCCTTTCCTGCAATCTGTCAAATCCTTATTTCTTTACGTCAGCGCCCAGCTGCTGCAGCTGCAATAAAATCCTGTTATACTCGTTCAGCGCCTTGTTCAGCTTATCGCCGTCGGCCGGAGCCAACTGCGTCAAATCGTAAGGCGTATCCTGATAAACGATATTCAGCCAGTTCATGTAAAACAGATGAGCGTAGCTGCGCCATTTAAACACCGGCTGCTGCGTCGTATCGTTATCAGGGAAATAATATTCCGGAATAGCAATGGGCAGGCCCTTCTTTTTATCACGATAATATTCGTCAGCCAGCGTATAACGGTCGTACTCAAAATGTCCCAGCACAAAAATCCGGCGCAAATCCTTCGTAGCGCAAATATTGATGCCGTTTTCCACGGAGCGGGACAAAACCTGCAAGGCCTTGCAGGCGTCGATAGCGTCGTCGTCTACCGCCGTATGCCGCGACTGGGGAATAAAGTAACGGTCGTCAAAACCGCGCAGCAGCGGATGGTTGCGCACCGTCAGCCCATAGGGGAAAATGCCGAACATTTTGGTCGGCAGCACCGTCTTGTTGACGCCATAGTAATGGTATAACGCCGCCTGCGCGCCCCAGCATAATGTCATAGTGGAGTAACAGTGAAATTCTGCCCAATCCAAATAGGCTGTAATTTCCTGCCAGTAATCCACGTCCTCAAAGGCGTAGGTTTCCACCGGCGCACCCGTCATCAAAAAAGCGTCGTAATAACGGTCCTTGATGTCCTTAAACTCCAAATAGGCTCTGTCCAGATAGGAATTATCGGTGTGCGTTGTTTCGCGGCTCACCGTGCGGCAGAAGTCCACCTCAATCTGCAAGGGCGAATTGCCCAGCAGGCGCAGCAGCTGAATTTCCGTGGGCTTTTTCAACGGCATCAAATTAAGAATACACACCTTCAGCGGACGCACGCGCTGATTATGAGCGCGTTCCTCCGTCATGGTAAAAATACCCTCCTCCTGTAATTGTACAATTGCGGCTAATTTATCGTTGACTTTAATCGGCATAGCAGTTCCTCCTCCCAGCGGCGCGCCTGCCTACGCGCCTTTAATCTAAAACGCCTTTACAGGAACCGCCATGAGGCAATAAAAAAGCTTCCGTTCCTGTAATACATACAGGGACGAAAGCGTAAATTCCGTGATACCACCCTATTTCGTTCATGCGTCGCCGCATAAACCTCTTCAAGTACGCAGGGATTGGCTACCCTTTAATACTCCAGCGCTGTAACGGGCGCTCCCGGACGGCCTAAATGCGAACATCTCAGCCCATCGACTCCAAGACCATCTTCAATGGAACCATCTGCTCCTCCTTGCACCACAGCGGAGGCTCTCTGCGCCAGACTTGCCCATCTACTCTTCTCTTCACAGTCCAAATATTAAGCTATGTGCTAGATGATACAACACTAAACGCGCCGCGTCAATAAAATCCGCAAAATTTTGCAGCATGCAGCTTTGCGCCGCGCCGAATGTAAACAATATTACACTGCGTCCTACTCCTGCCGCTCATAAGCGTTCAGCTTCCAGCACAGCATGGTCAGCCCGCCCAACAGCCAAAAGAGCAGGCCCATCTGCGTATTAAAATAGACGTGATCCGTCAAGCCGCCCACGGCAATGCCCACGGAAGCCAGCACATAGCCGCGCCCCATAGCCCGCAGCCACAAACTGCGCCCCTGAAAGGCCAGACGACAGCCGGTACGCAGGAAAACTCCCCACCACACCAGCAGGAAAGCAAACAGGCCGTGCCAGCCCAGCTCGGCCAAAACATTCAGGAAAATATTATGGCAATGGTACATAATGACGCTGGTATCCGCCAGATAATAATTATATTTCGGATAC
>NZ_CAJMEH010000034.1 GCF_905212365.1 uncultured Phascolarctobacterium sp. | reverse complement strand
GGAGAAACCTTTGCCCGTTTGCTGCGCAACGGCGCTGCCGCCTACGACGTGCAGGACGCGCTGCTGGTTGGGGGCGTAGGTTCCAATCAATATATCCGCCAGCATGTGGAAGCTAAGCTGGCTAAGCGCGGCGTAAGGCTGTGGGTGCCGGAAGGGCGCTTCAGCTGCGACAACGCGGCAGGCTGCGCCGCTTTGGCATGGAGAATGAATTGCAAGCATGACTGAAAATGTTTATTCCGTTAGTGAAATCAATAGCTTTTTAAAAAGGCTGCTGGATAAAGAGGACACCCTGCGCAATGTGCAGGTGGTGGGAGAGATAAGCAATTTTAAGCGCTATCCCTCCGGACACGCCTATTTTACCTTGAAGGACGCAGACGCAGTGCTGAAATGCGTGATGTTTCGTTCCAGAGCGTTGGGTTTGCGCTTTGAGCCGCGCAACGGCGACACGGTGATTGCCGTGGGGCGCATTGCCGTGTACGAGCGGGATGGCGTTTATCAGCTGTATACCGACCTGTTGCTGCAGCAGGGCGTGGGCGATTTAATGCAGGCATATGAAATGCTCAAAAGCAAGCTGCTGCAGGAGGGCTTGTTTGACCAGGAGCGCAAGCAGCCCTTGCCGGTGAACCCGCAGCGCGTGGGCATTATTACCTCGCCTGCCGGTGCGGCGGTGCGCGATATTATTACCGTGTCCCGACGCCGGAATCCGGGCGTTAAGCTTTTGCTGTACCCTGTGCAGGTGCAGGGCGAGAACGCTTCGGCAGAAATTGCCGCCGCTATTCGCTTCTTTAATGAAAAGAAGCTGGCGAACGTGCTCATCGTAGGCCGCGGCGGCGGCTCCATCGAGGATTTATGGGCCTTTAATGAGGAACGGACGGTGCGCGCCGTAGCGGGCTCTTGCATTCCGGTGGTCAGCGCCGTAGGCCATGAAACTGATTTTACCTTATGTGATTTTGCCGCCGACCAAAGAGCGGCTACGCCTTCACAGGCCGCTGAAATGGCGGTGGCCGATATCGTTAGTTACCGGCAGCGGGTGCGCTTTTTGCTGGAACGCTGCCGCAGCCTGATGGCTGCGCGGCTGGCAGGCGCGCAGCGCACGCTGGAAGCCTTGGCGTCATCATGGGCTTTGCGTGACCCGCAGCGTTTGCTGGCGGATAAGGCTCTGCGGGCGGACGGCGCTTATGCCAGACTGGTGCAGAATATGCAGCGCAGAGCGCAGCAGGCGCAGCACGCTTTGGCCTTGCAGGCCGCCAGATTGGACAGCATGAGCCCGCTGGCGGTGCTGGGACGCGGCTACAGCGTGACCCAAAGCCGCGATTATAAGCTTATCGGCTCCGTAGAGCAGGTACAGTGGGGCGACGAGCTGGTTACTACAGTTCGCGACGGACAGATTATTTCCGTAGTACAGCAGGTGGAAGGACGGTAAAGATGGCAGTAAAGAAAATACCTAAGAATATTAAATTTGAAGAAGCTCTCTCCGAGCTGGAAGAGCAGGTACGCCTGCTGGAAAGCGGCGAGCTGCCGCTGGAGCAAAGCCTGGAGGTTTTTAAATATGGCGTGGAGCTGAGCAAGCTGTGCGCAGGCAAGCTGGAAACAGTAAAGCAGGAAGTGGAAAAAATCGTCGTTGACGGCAGCGGCGATGGCTATAGATTGGAAGCATTCCAGGATTTGGAGGTAAAGTAATGGATTTTGCAGCTTATTATGAGAACCAACGCAAATTAGTGGAAAATTATCTCAAAAACAGAATTGCCAAAAAGGGAATTTCCAAGGTGGACGACGCTATGGAGTACAGCCTGATGGCAGGCGGCAAGCGCATCCGTCCGATTTTGCTGATGGCTGCGGCCGAAGCGGTGGGCAGCAAGGGCTATAATTATTTGCCCGTGGCCTGCGGTCTGGAAATGATTCATACCTATTCCTTAATTCACGACGACCTGCCCTGTATGGACAACGATGATTACCGCCGCGGCCGTTTGACCAATCATAAGGTGTACGGCGAGGCCATGGCCGTTTTGGCGGGCGACGGGCTGCTGACGCTGGCCTTCGAGGTTATGCTGGAGCAGAAAAACGTGGAGCCCAAGGCTTTGATTGAAACCGTGCGCGAGATGGCTATGTGCGCCGGTAATTTCGGCATGGTAGGCGGGCAAGGTCTGGATATAGAATTTGAAGGCAAGCAGATTACGCCAGAGCAGCTGCGTAAGCTGCACGCCGGTAAAACTGGCGCTTTGTTCATTGCGGCTATTCGCGGCGGCGCTCATTTGGCCGGGGCTACGGACGAAGAGCTGCTGGCCTTGACGAAGTTTGCCGACCTGTTAGGACTGGCCTTCCAGATTACTGACGATATTCTGGATGTGGAGGGTACGGCAGAGGAATTGGGCAAGCCTGTAGGCAGCGATGAAAAGAACCACAAGTCCACCTATGTAAGCTTATACGGTCTGCAGGCCGCTCACGAGCTGGCAGAAAAAACGGTGAACGAGGCTCTGGAATGTTTGACCAGCTTTGGGGAGAAGGCCGAGCCTTTGCGCCAGATTACAAAAATGATGACGAAAAGAAAGAATTAAGCGATGGACAGCAAAAAAGAACTGACTAACAGAATACTTGATACGATAAATTCGCCGGAGGACGTCAAGCAGCTGACTATGCCGCAGCTTTTGCAGCTGGCCGAGGAAATCAGACAGTTTTTGATTGAAGTAATTTCGCGTACCGGCGGTCACTTAGCGCCTAATTTGGGCGTGGTGGAGCTTACCTTGGCTTTGCACCGCATTTTTTCCACGCCGCAGGATAAAATTATCTTTGACGTGGGCCATCAGGCGTACATTCATAAGATTATTACCGGCCGCAGGGAGCAGTTTCCTACGCTGCGCCAATACGGCGGCCTGTCCGGCTTTCCCAAACGTACTGAAAGCGAGCATGACGCTTTTGGCACCGGCCATTCCAGCACCTCTATTTCAGCGGCGGTGGGCATGGCGGCAGCTCGCGATTTGCAGGGCGAGAATTATAATGTAGTAGCCGTTATCGGCGACGGCTCCATGACCGGCGGCATGGCTTATGAAGCGTTGAATAACGCAGGTATGCTGCACAAAAAGCTGATTGTGGTGCTGAACGATAACGAAATGTCCATCTCCAAAAACGTAGGCGCTATGAGCGACTATCTTTACCATCTGCGTACCGGAGAAACCTATAATAAAATAAAAAACGATATCGAGGGCTGGCTGAAAAATATGGAATTCGGTACGGATGTACTGAAGGCTATCCGCCGTTTGAAGGGCAGCGTAAAATATTTAATTGTGCCGCAGTCTATTTTTGAGGAGCTGGGCTTTACCTATTTGGGCCCTGTGGACGGCCACGATTTGCCGGGCCTGCTGGAGGTTCTGCAGGCGGCTACTAAAGTGGACGGCCCTGTGCTGGTACATGTGCTGACGAAGAAGGGCAAGGGCTATAAGCCCGCCGAGGATTGTCCCAATAAATTCCATGGGACGGGGCCCTTTGAAATCGCTACGGGCAAAAAAATCACTAAGCCCGGCGCGCCCGTTACCTATACGGAGGTGTTTGGCGAAACGCTGAGCCGCTTGGCCGATACTGACGAAAAGATTGTGGGCATTACGGCGGCTATGCCGGACGGCACCGGCTTGAGCGTTTTTGCCAAGGACCACCCGGAGCGCTTCTTTGACGTGGGCATTGCCGAGCAGCACGCCGTTACGGCGGCGGCAGGCATGGCGGCGGCAGGCATGAAGCCGGTGGCCGCTATTTACAGTACCTTTATGCAGCGGGCCTATGATTCGGTGCTGCACGATATTTGCATGCAGAAGCTGCATGTGACCATGTGCCTTGACCGTGCGGGACTGGTGGGCGACGATGGCTATACGCATCATGGCGTTTTTGACTTCGCTTATCTGCGCAGCATTCCCAATATGACGATTATGGCTCCTAAGGATGAAGGTGAGCTGCGCCATATGCTGAAAACGGCGCTGGACTTCGACGGCCCTGTCAGTGTGCGCTATCCCCGCGGCAGCGGCGTGGGCGTGGATATTTCCGGCCCTGTGGAAGCTTTGCCCATTGGCAAAGCCGAGGTGCTGCGCGAAGGACGGGACGTATGCTTCTGGGCTATCGGCAGCATGGTGCAGAGCGCCCTGGAGGCTGCGGATATACTGGCACAGCAGGGCGTCAGCGCAGGCGTGGTGAATATGCGCTTTGCCAAGCCTTTGGATAGCGAGCTGCTGCTGGTGCATGCGCGGCGCTATGGACGGCTGGTAACGCTGGAGGAAGGCGTTTTGGCGGGCGGCGTCGGCAGCGCCGTTTTGGAAACGCTGAACGGCGCAGGCTTGCTGGAGCAGTGCCGCGTGCTGACGCTGGGCATTCCCGACGAATTTGTACCGCATGGAGATAAAAAGCTGCTGCTGCGCGACATTCAGCTGGACGTTCCCAGCATTGTCAGCCGGACGGCAGACTTGGTAAAGGGTGAATAAGTTGAAAAAGGAACGCTTGGACGCGCTGCTGATGAACAGAGCGCTCTTTGAAAGCAGGGCCAAGGCCCAGGCCGCCATTATGGCAGGGCAGGTTTTGGTCAACGAACAGAAAATAGATAAGCCGGGTACGCCGGTGGCGCCGGACGTGCAGATACGGCTTTTGGGCAATAAGCTGCCCTTTGTCAGCCGCGGCGGCTTAAAGCTGGCTAAAGCGCTGCAAATTTTTCCCATCAGCGTAGAGGGCAAGGTGGTGGCCGATATCGGCGCTTCTACCGGCGGCTTTACGGACTGCGCCCTGCAAAACGGCGCGGCTAAGGTTTACGCCATTGACGTGGGCTACGGGCAGTTGGCTTGGAAGCTGCGCAATGATGAGCGGGTGGTAAATATGGAGCGCACCAATGTGCGCTATCTGGAGGCCGATAGTCTGCCGGAGCAGGTGGACGCCGCTACCATCGACGTAGCCTTTATTTCGTTGGATAAGATTCTGCCGGCCGTGCATAAAATCCTCAAGCCCGACGGCTTTGTGGTGGCTTTGATTAAGCCGCAGTTTGAAGCGGGCAAGGAGAATGTGGGCAAGAAGGGTGTAGTGCGCGACGCCCGCGTCCACGAGCAGGTTATCAATAACGTTATTGCCTTTGCCAAGGAGGAGGGCTTCGGCGTAGCCGGGCTTGATTTTTCACCTATAAAAGGGCCTGAAGGCAATATTGAATATTTGCTGCACCTGACGCTGGGCGGCGACGACGCGGTAAGCGCAGAGTTTGTTGCGCAGCTGGTGGGCCGCAGCCACGGCGATTTGGACAAAAAGGGTGCGGCGCAGTCAGCCGGGGCGGATTATGAAAGCTAGACGTTTAGGTATTTTTCCCAATTTAAGCAAAGAAAATGTACGCATCGCTTTGCCGGAATTTATTACGCTGTGCCGGGACTGGGGCCTGGAGCCCTTGCTGCCGGACGCGGCGGCGCGGCAGTACGGCTGCGAGGGCTATGATACGGCTAAGCAGGATACGCTGAAAACCTTGGACGCGGCGGTCAGCCTGGGCGGCGACGGCACGCTGCTGCAAATGGCCCGTTATGTTGTTCCCGCAGAGGTGCCGGCCTTCGGTATCAATTTCGGCAAGCTGGGCTTTTTGGCAGAAATCGATTTGCAGGGCATGGGCAAGGCCATCAGCAAGCTGGTCCAGGGCAATTATTCCATCGAGAAGCGCAAAATGCTGCAGGCCAGCGTTTGGCGCGGCGGCAGGGTTATAGCCGCAAGCCACGCCTTGAACGATTTGGTGCTGGCCAAGGGCATGTTCAGCAAGCTGGCGCATTTAACGCTGTTTATTAACGGCAAGCCCTCCGGGCGTTATGCGGCGGACGGCTTGATTGTTTCCACGGCTACGGGCTCGACGGCCTATTCCCTGTCGGCAGGGGGGCCGCTGGTAATGCCGGAGCTGGACGTCAGCGTAATTACGCCGGTCTGCGCTCATTCACTGACGGCGCGGGCGCTGGTTATTCCCTTATCCGAGCGCATCGAGCTGAAGGCTGTGCCCGGCAGCGAGGAAATGATGCTGGCCTGCGACGGCGTAAATGTGTCCGAGGTGGATTGCGATACCTGCGTGCGCATTGAAAAGAGCCCCTATACCATGAAGCTTATTCGCCTGACCAGCCGCGATTATTATCAGACCTGGCAGCAGAAGCTGATGCGTAATATTTAATCATAGAAGCTTTTTAGATTGAGGTGATCGACTATGAAAATGACCAGACATGCGAAAATCAAAGAGATAATTGATAATAATAAAATAGAAACGCAGGAGGATTTGGCGGCCGCTCTGCGCAGCGAGGGCATCGACGTGACCCAAGCCACAGTATCCCGCGATATTAAGGAGCTGATGCTGGTCAAGGTACCGGACGCTAACGGCCACTATCATTATGCCTATCCTAAGGACCACGGTATGCTGCTGACCGTAGAGCGCCTGGAGCGTACCTTTCACGATTCCATTGTTAGCATTCGTTCCTCCGACTGCATGGTGGTCATCCGCACAATGCCGGGAACGGCGCAGGCCGTAGCCTTTGCTTTGGATTATATGAAATGGCCCGAAATTTTGGGCACTATCGCCGGGGACGACACGGTGTTTGTCGCTTTGGAAAATAAAGAGGGCGTATTGTCGCTGCTCAAGCGCTTAAAAGAGTATAAATAAGCAGAGGTGCCAGAATGCTGCAATCACTGCATGTTCATAATTTTGCATTATTAGAAGACGCCCGTGCCGATTTCACCAGGGGCTTTAACGTATTCACCGGCGAAACGGGCGCAGGCAAGTCTATTTTAATCGATGCCTTCGGCGTGGTATTGGGCGGACGCGCTTCGGCGGACTACGTGCGCAGCGGTACTGACGGTCTGTGGGTGCAGGCTGTTTTTGATGTGAGCGGTCAGCAGGACATCAAAAACATTCTGACGGAGCAGGGCATCGAAGCCGAGGACGAGCTGTTTTTGAAGCGGCAGGTCAGCGCTGCAGGCAAGAGCCGCGCTTTGGTCAACGGCGTGCAGGTGCCCTTGGCTGTTTTGAAGCAGCTGGGCGCAAGGCTGGTGGATATCCACGGGCAGCACGAAAATCAGGCTTTACTGAAGGCGGACGCACCGCTGCTTGTTACGGACGCCTTTGGCGGCGGGGAGCTGCATAAGGCGCTGGCAGCCTATAAGGAGCTGTATGCCGTGTATACGGCGGCTAAAGAGCAGGTGGAGCGGCTGCTGCGTGATAACGAGCAGCAGGATTTGCTTTTAGACCGTTATAATTGGGAAATTAATGAAATTACCGCCGCTAATCTGGCTGTGGGCGAGGAGGAAGCCTTGGAGGACGAGGCGCGGCTTTTGCAGAACGGCGAGCGCATTATGCGGGCCGTCAGCTCCGCTTATGGGAAATTGGACGAGGACAACGCCGTGCTGGAGCTTTTGGCGCGGGTGCGTGAGGAATTGCAGTACGCGGCTCGTTACGACAATAAGCTGGCAGGCTATGCCGAAGCGGTGGACAGCGCCTGGATAAGCCTGGACGACTGCCGCACGGAATTAAGCGATTATTTGAGCCGCAGCGATTTTAACGAGGAACGGGCGGCGCAGGTGCAGGAGCGCCTGGATACGATATATCGCC
The DNA here is from genome assembly GCF_905212365.1 of uncultured Phascolarctobacterium sp. Lineage (GTDB taxonomy): Bacteria > Bacillota > Negativicutes > Acidaminococcales > Acidaminococcaceae > Phascolarctobacterium_A. The sequence continues at coordinate 13,291 of NZ_CAJMEH010000034.1, read as the reverse complement.
TGCACAAGAAGTACGGCGGCTCGACGGAAGCCGTGCTGGCCTATTTAGCGGAAGCGCAGCAAAGATTGGAGCAGCTGCAGAATATTGCCGACGCTGTGGCTAAGTCTCGCAAGGATCTGGTGCAGGCAGAAGCCCGTTTGGAAAAGGCCGCCGTCCTGCTGACTAAGGAACGCCAAAAAAGCGGCGCGGCGCTGGCCCGGCAGATTACGGAGCATATCCATGATTTGGCTATGCCCAGCGGTATTTTTGAAATCAGCCTTGCGCCTTTGGCAAAATTTACGCCTGCGGGCAAGGATCAGGTGCGCTTCCTGTTCAGCGCTAATCTGGGCGAGCCCTTGAACGATTTGGAGAAGGTGGCTTCCGGCGGCGAGCTGAGTCGTATCGCTTTGGCGCTGAAAACTGTGCTCATGGATAAGGGGCAGGTAGGCTCCATGGTTTTTGACGAAATCGATACGGGCGTGGGCGGCGTGACGGCGCAGAAAATGGCCGAAAAAATCGCGGCTATCGCTACGGTGGGGCAGGTGCTGTGCATTACCCATCTGCCGCAGATTGCCGCCTTTGCCGATAATCATATTCATATCGAAAAGCAAAGCGCCAACGGCCGCACTGCTACCGTACTGACGGCGCTGGATTACAACGGGCGTTTGCAGGAACTGGTGCGCATGACGGCGGGCGACAGCACGTCGCGGGCCGCTTACGAAAGCGCTGCGGAGCTGCTGCTGGCAGCAAACGCCGTTAAACAGAAGCTGCAAGGCTGAATGAGGTGAAAACATGCTGAAGAAATTTTATGATCCGCAATTAGACGAGGTTTATATCGAAGGCAGCAACGAGGAGGTTTTCAGCGGGCGTCTGCTCAAGGTGCAGCGCGACCATGTGCGCCTGCCCAACGGCAACGACACTACCCGTGAATATATTCACCATCCGGGGGCCGTGGCTATTGTGCCGGTGCTGGACGACGGACGCATCGTTTTGGTGAAGCAGTGCCGCTATCCTTTGGGCACGCTGCTGTGGGAAATCCCCGCAGGCAAGCTGGACCACGGCGAGGACGAGGATAAGGACGAGTGCGCCCGCCGCGAGCTGAGCGAGGAAACCGGCTACGAGGCGGAGCATTGGCAAAGGCTGCTGAGCATCGCTACCACGCCCGGCTTTTCCGACGAAATCATTCATTTGTATAAGGCCTGGGGCTTGAAAAAATACGCTCAGCATACGGACGAGGATGAGTTTATTGGCGTGCAGGCCTTTAAGCCGCAGGAGCTGCGGGAGATGGTCGCCAAGGGCGAGCTGTACGATGCCAAATCTCTGTGCGCGCTTTATGCGGCCGGAATTTTGTGAGCCTCGCAGCTTTTAGGAAAAGCAAATGATTCCAGGTAAGCGTTTATCATATGTAATTTTATTTACAGCTGTCTTTTTTCTGTCCACGTCGGCTATTTTTGCCAGATTGGCGCAGGCTCCGTCGGGCATTATTGCTTTTTACCGTTTGCTGTTGGCGGCGGCGGCGCTGCTGCCCTGGTTTTTGTGCCATGAGGACGACAGGAGGCAGCTGCTTGCTTTGCCCAAACGCAGCCTGCTGCTGGGCGTAGCCTCCGGCGCGGTGCTGGCGCTGCACTATGTGCTGTGGTTTGAATCGCTGAAATTTACCTCCGTAGCCAGCTCCGTAGTCTTAGTGACCCTGCAGCCATTGTTTACGATTTTAGGCAGCTTTGTGCTGTGGCGTGAGCGCTGCGGCTTATCCGCGGCCTGCGGCTGTTTGCTAGCTATCGTGGGCAGCGTTATCATCGGCTGGGGCGATTTTGCCGTCAGCTGGCGCGCTTTTGTAGGCGATGTAATGGCCTTGGCGGCAGCGGCTGTCATTGCCGGTTATTTCCTCATCGGGCAGCAGGTGCGCCGCAGTCTTTCGGCAGCGGCTTATTCGGCGCTGGGCTATGGCAGCGGCGCAGTTTTTTTAGGGCTGTACAGCCTGCTTTGCGGCCACAGCTTTACAGGCTACAGCGTGGCTACCTGGCTGAATTTTGCCGGACTGGCGTTTATTTCCACCATTTTAGGCCAGCTGATGTTTAACTGGCTGCTGAAATGGCTGCCGGCCACCGTTATTTCTATGAGCATTTTAGGCGAAACGGTGGGTTCCTGTCTGCTGGGCTATTGGTTTTTGCAGGAAACAATTACCGGCCAGCAGCTGACAGGTATTATTTGTATTTTATCCGGCATCGCTATCTTTTTGTACCGCAAGGACAGATAGGAGCCTGCCGGTTTTTATTAGATTAAGTTAAGGGAGAGTGCATTATGAAGCAGCAATATCTTTGCAGTCTGGCTGCCGCCGTACTGCTGGCCAGCAGCCTGAGCGCAGCGGCGGAAGCGGCAGTGTTCAGCAATCAGGTAAAGACGGAGCAGGGCGTTATAACAGGCGCTTATGACGATAAGCATCAGGTAGTGGAATGGCTGGGAGTGCCTTACGCGCAGCCGGCTGTGGGCGTTAACCGCTGGCGCGGGCCGCAGAAGGCCAAAAGCTATAAGGGCGCGCTGGACTGCACCCAAAGGGCTGCGGCTAATATACAGTTCAACGGCAAGCAGGTCATCGGTCAGGAAGGAGTGCTGACGCTGGATATTGTGCGGCCTGATACGGAGGAAAGGGATTTGCCCGTTATGGTTTTTGTTCACGGCGGCAATAATCAAACCAGTAACAGCCATCTGTGGGAGGGCAACCAGTTCGCGCAGCAGGCCAATGTGGTTTATGTATCCCTGCAATATCGTTTGGGTTTGCTGGGCTTTAATAATCTGCCGGCCTTGCAGCGGGGCAGCGGCTTGGAGGAAAGCGGCAACTACGGCCTTTTGGACCAGGCTGAGGCTCTCGATTGGGTGAAGCAGAATATTAAGCGCTTTGGCGGCGACCCGAAGAATATTACCGTTTCCGGCTTTTCCGCAGGCGGGCGCGACGTGCTGGCTATGCTGATTTCGCCTGCCTTTAAGGGAAAGTTTGACAAGGCAATTTCCTTCAGCGGCGGGCTGACCGTAGCCGACGCCGCCGCCAGTCAAAAGGTGATTGCTAAAAGGCTGGCTCCTTTGGTAGTGGAGGACGGCCAGGCTGCCGATGTGATTACCGCTGAAAAATGGCTGCTGAGCGAGAAGGGCAGCGAGCAGAAGGCTGTGCGCAATTATCTGCATAATATGAAGGCCGAACGCTTGGCGCCTGTCATGGCAGGCGCAGTTATCCGCATGAGCGCTTTTCCGCATCTTTACGGCGACGGCAAGCTGCTGCCCCAGGAGGGCTTTGCTGCGAAAAAATATAACAGCGTGCCGCTGCTGCTGCTCGGCAGCGCCGACGAGTTCAGCTCCTTTGCAGCCCGCGACCCTTATTTTAAGAACAGGCTGGATAAAATAAATACGGACGAAAGCACAACGCGGGAGTTCCGCTTTGCCAATAAATACGGCAGCAAGCTGTACGGCTTGTTTAACGGCCAGGAGGCGGCGCAGAATATTTATCCTCATTATAAGGACGATATTTATGTCTGCACCTTTGACTTCGGTCATAGCAGCGACGTAGTGGGCGAAGCATATAAGACGCGCAACGGCGCTTTCCACGGCGTATTTTTGCCCTTTATTACCGACCAATCCTATCCCTTTACCAAAAATACCGACGCCTTTGAGCAGCCGGGAGCCAGAGAGCTGAGCAAAGCCTTTATCGCTTCGCTTGCCGCCTTTATGCGCACCGGCAACCCTAATACGACGCTTTTGGGCAATACCTAGAATAAGTGGAACCCGGAGTACCGCCCGGAGCTGGTTTTCGACGCTAACCGTATGCAGGCCCGCATTTACAGCGTCAACAGCCGCGCGACCTACGAAGGAGTGCTGGCGGAAATGGCTAATGATAACACCGTCGGTCAGGAAAGCAAGGAGTATATTATCCGCAAGGTGCTTAACGGCCGCTGGTTCAGCGGCAGGCTGGACGAAAAATACGGCAATGAGAATTTGTGGGAGCTGTAAGCAGTAGGCTTCGCTCAAAATATGCCGGACAAAATAGAATATATGGAAGTACAAGGATGCTGTTGCTTTTGAGGCGGCGGCATCCTTGTTTTTTAGAAACTTTTTTGATAATTTTTCGTAAAGCTCTTGAGCATATACCTAGTAGATAGTTTATAATTAGATTAAAATTTTGATGATAGACAATTCTAATAAGATTTGGAGGAGCATAGATGAAGCGAGCTGCTGTGTATCCCTTTACTGCCATCGTGGGGCAGGAGGATATGAAATTATCGTTGATTTTGAATGTAATAAATCCGGCCTTGGGCGGCGTGCTGATTAAGGGCGAAAAGGGCACGGCCAAGTCCACTGCTGTGCGCGCTTTGGCGGAGCTGCTGCCTGCTATGCAGGTAGTGCAGGGCTGCCGTTTCCATTGCAGCCCGGACGACGTCAATCAGTTGTGCGACGATTGTACTGCGCAGCTGCGCAAGGACAGCGTGCTGCCGCAGGAAACTGCTAAAATGCGGGTCGTAGAGCTGCCGGTAAGCGCTACTGAGGACCGCGTGGTAGGCACGCTGGATATCGAGCATGCTATTAAATGCGGCGAGAAGAAATTTGAACCCGGTATTTTGGCTTTGGCTAACCGCAATATTTTATATGTGGACGAGATTAACCTGCTGGACGACCATGTGGTGGACGTACTGTTGGACGCTGCCGCTATGGGCGTGAACACGGTGGAGCGCGAGGGCGTTTCTTATTCCCACCCGGCGCGCTTTGTGCTGGTAGGCACCATGAACCCTGAAGAAGGCGATATCCGGCCGCAGCTTTTAGACCGCTTTGGTTTGAGCGTAACCGTCGCCGGCGAGCATGACCCTGAGCAGCGCGTGGAGGTTATCAAGCGCCGTTTGGCCTATGAGCAGGACGCAGACGCTTTTATTGCCCAATATCAGGAGGAGCAGGAGGCCCTGGCTGCTAAGATTATTCAGGCGGGTAAGCTGCTGCCCCAGGTGCAAATTACTGACGGCCTTTTAGCAACTGTAGCCAGGCTGGCAGTGGAGCTTGGCGTGGACGGACACAGGGCGGACATCACGGTTATCAAAGCCGCTTTGACTATCGCCGCCTTTAACGGGCGCATTCAGGCGGAGCTTGAGGATATTAAGCAGGCCGCCAGGCTGGTGCTGCCGCACCGTATGCGCCGCCGTCCCTTTGAGGAGGGCCAGCTGGATTGGGATAAGGTGGAAAGCTTTTTGGACGGCGAAGCCTGAGAGGTGGCATTATGCTGAATCATGCAATCTATCCCTTCGCCGCCATAGTAGGGCAGGAGCAGGCCAAGCAGGCGCTGCTGATAGCGCTGGTAAATCCCAAGGCAGGCGGCCTCTTGATAGGCGGCTGTAAGGGCACGGCTAAATCTGTGCTGGCACGCAGCTGCCGCGAGCTCATTGCGCCGCGGCGTCTGCTGGATTTGCCCTTGAACGTCACTGAGGACATGCTTTTTGGCAGTATCGATATCGAATATGCCGTGAGTAAGGGCGAGCGGCGTTTTTCACCGGGCATACTGGCGCGTGCCGACGGCAACGCGCTGTATATAGACGAGGTTAATCTGCTGAGGCCGGAGCTGCTGACCGCTGTGCTGGACGCTAACGCCGCAGGCGTCAATCAGGTGGAGCGCGATGGTATTTCCTTCAGCCATCCGGTACGATTGACCGTTATCGGCACGATGAACCCGGAGGAGGGCGTGCTGAGCAAGCCGCTCTTGGACCGTTTTGGGATGTATGTGGATGTGCAGAGCGAAACGGATACGGAAAGGCGCGTGGAAATTATACGCCGGGCGTTGGCTTATAGCAGCGACGAAGGCAGCTTTAGGAAGCAGTACGAGCAGGAAACGCAGGCGTTAGCCGCTGAAATTGCCGCCGCACGGCAGCTGCTGCCGGCGGTAGAAGTGAGCGAGGCCATGCTGATTTTAGCGGTGCAGATGTGCGCGCAGGCCTTTTGCGCAGGGCATCGGGCGGAAATCTATCTGCTGGAAGCGGCTAAGGCGATAGCGGCGCTGGCAGGACGCGTTTACGTACTGCCGAAGGATGTGAAGGAAGCTGCCTTATTCGTATTGCCGCATCGCATGCGCAAGCCGCCGGAGCCGCAGCCCCAGGAGCAGGAACCACAGGAAAATGGCGAAAATGACAGCGAAGAAACGGAAAACGACGATACAGAAGATAATGACGATAATGATAACAGCGACATGCCGCCGCTTCCGCCCTTGGATAACGGTCAGGATGAGGACGACGCCGAAGATGGCAGCGAGCCGGAGGATAAGGACGAGCGCTCTGACGAAGAACAGCAGCACAAACAGGATAACAGCCAACTGGCGCCGGAAGAGCAGATTGCCGATATCGACAAAAGCTTCCGGCTGCCGAAAATGGTTTTGGATATGGGTAAGGACCGCAGCCTGCGCCGCGGCAGCGGTAAGCGCAGCACTACGCGGACCGATTTGAAGCAGGGCCGCTATGTGCGGGCCGAGCTGCCTAAAAATAAGGTGGAGGATTTGGCCTTTGACGCTACCATTCGCGCTGCCGCTCCTTTTCAAAAGCTGCGGGAAAATAACGGCTGCGCCCTGAATATTAAGCCGGAGGATTTGCGGCAGAAGGTAAGGGAAAAGCGCATCGGCAATACCTTTTTGTTCGCGGTGGACGCCAGCGGCTCCATGGGAGCCCGCGAGCGCATGCGGGCGGTGAAGGGCGCTATCTTTTATATGCTGCAGGAGGCGTATCAAAAGCGCGACCGCGTGGGCATGATCGCCTTCCGCCGGCAAAAGGCGCAGGTGCTTTTGCCGGTTACCCGCAGCGTGGATTTGGCGCAGAAATGCCTGGCAGAAATGCCTACGGGCGGAAAAACGCCTTTGGCCGACGGGCTGGCCGTTTCCTTGCTGACGCTGTCGCTGTTGGGCAAGCGCGATAAGGAGCTGGAGCCGATTTTGATTCTGGTGACGGACGGACGCGCCAATGCCGTGGAGGAGGGCGACGACCCTGTTGCCAGCGCCTTGCAGATGGCTGAAAGGATACGCAAGGCTAAAATAACCTCCGTAGTTATCGATACGGAGGCAGATTTTATCAAGCTGGGGCTGGCTAAACAGATAGCGGCGGCTATGGGCGCTAATTATTATACGCTGCAAAGGCTTTCCAAGGATAATATTATACGCATTGTGCGTAATTTAGAGGTGTGAGGTGCCGGTGATGAAAAAATTATTGATGATGTTAATGACTATGCTGATGTGCTTAAGCGCTGTGACGGCGCAGGCTGAGGAAGCGGCGCAAAGACCGGGGCTGGACTGGGAGATAAGCATGATGCCCAAGCCTACGGAAGAAGAGCAGGAGGCGGCCCGCTGGTCCATTGTGGTGGAAAATAACCTGGGCGTGTACGCTTACGATATGGATTCACTTACCTTTAGCCAGGTTACGAACGGCGTGCCGGATAAAAACATTGTTTCTGTGCTGACGAAAACAGTTTTTACCAATAAAGAAACGCTGAAAAAACTCAACGCGCAGTATAAGGACGCTTTGAAGGGCAAGGAAAAGGTACAGTACTGCGAAATTCTGATGACCTTCAATTTGGTTGATAAAACTTACGGCGTAGTTGGCATGGACGTTTACGGCAGCAAAAAGACTTTATTGCAGCACACGGTAAAAGATTTGCAGTTTGTACCAGTACCGGAAGGAAGCTTTGCCGAGGCTATGCTGGAAATCTGCCAGCAGGCGGCTGCCGCTGACGCGCAAAAACCAGTGGAAAATTAACGCCGCATTATAGTAATGCTGCGCTATTAAAAATACTCAATAAGAATAAAAGATATAAAATACTGATAATATAAAAAAATAATTAAGATTTAATCTTGCTGAATTGATAATAGCGTAGTATACTATTGGCGAATAAGAGATATAAGAGCAACAAGAAATGAGTTTTATTTGAATACAACGCGCTTATGACACGTTGGGATAAAGTATTTCACATAAAGCTTGGATATATAACTTCGCTTGGTTTATTTGGGGTTTGGGACCTGTAAGACGGCTGAATCCCGGATAATCAAAATATATTTTATAGGAGTGACTTGAATGGACGTAAAAGTTACTAGAGGTTTATTGATGACAGCCCTGATTACCGGCTCTGTAATGTGGGGGGGTACATCGGTATTTGCTGAGGAGAATTTAAATGAATTCACCTTAGATACTATGGTTGTTACGGCGCAGAGAATGGAAACTAGGGATTTGGATACGCCGGCTTCTGTTAGTATAATTACTGCTAATGATATTGAACGCAGCGGTGCAAAGACTGCCTACGAAATTATTGAACGTCAGGTTGGTTTTACTAATAATGCTTATGGCCCTGGCGGGCGTGAATATGGCGGTAGCAGCACTAGAACGGTTTTACGTGGCCTAGATAAAGGTACGTTAGTAATGGTGAACGGTGCGCCTATAAATATGATGAACTATAATAGTATGGAAGGTATTCCTGTAGAAGCTATTGAAAAAATTGAAATTGTTAGAGGTGCTCAGTCTGTTTTGTACGGTGCAGAAGCTACTGGCGGTGTAATTAATATTATTACAAAAAAGACTGGCAAACAAAAAACTACTTTAACTGTTGGTGCGGGTAATTATGATAAAAAATGGGGAATATATACCCAAGGTAAAAATTATATAGCATCTATCAGTAAAAATTACTATGGTGATGTAGATAATACTAATTGGTTCTCTTCTGAATCCACCAGAAAATGGACAACAAGAAATAGCACTAAGGATAATGCTTTTATCAGTATTACTCCGGTTGATAAATTGAGCTTTAATTTTGCACATACGGAAGGCAATTATTATCGTGATAGTTACACTCTGTTTAATGAAATAGAAACAGGAGCAGGAACATCATACTACTATAAAGATACTAGAGATAATGTAAGCGCAATTTATGACGATAAAGAGAATTTATTTAAAACGATAGTTGCTTATAATAAACGTACAGTAAGTCCGTATCAAGCAACTATTAAAAATTTTACTATAGGAGATTCTAAAAGGGGTACCAGCTCTGATTGGAAATTAAATACTCTTACATGGGATACTCAAAAAGCTTGGAATTTGCGCAATGATAAAGACCATTTTGTTTTAGGTCTGACTTTGTCAAAAGAAGAGGCTGAAGACAGAACTAAGCATGCAGAAGGTGATAGAAAGAACTATGGCTTGTATGCATCTTATAAATACGCTTTTTCTTCCGCTTTTAATGTAACTGCTGGCATACGCGGACAATATATTGATGAGGATTACTTAAAAAGTGAAGGTAAAGGCGTAACTCATAGCGAGTTTTTACCGCAAATTCAAGCTTTATATAAATTTAACGATAATACTTCATGGTATGCCAATGCTGCAAAATCTTATCAATTACCTCCTTTAAATCAATTTTTCAGTTATCAGGATAGACGTGCCGATGATCTTAAACCGCAAGAAGGTTGGACCTATGAAACTGGTATCAAACATGTTACGAACACTGCTTCGTTAAAGGCAGGAGTTTATCATATGGATATAGACGCTAAATTTGATTGGGCTAAAGATCAAGTGACCGGTATAAACTATTTGATAAATACGGGAAAATTTAAAAATACCGGTTTAGAAGTAGAATACAGGAAATTACTGGGAGACCGTTGGAGCTATAATTTAGGCGCCGCTTTATCAAATCCAAAAACTAAGGAAGAAGGCAGCAACTTCTATAAACAGTCTGATGCTAAATTACAGCTTACCGGTGGTGTAGATTATACAATAGGTAAATTTTTAGCAAATCTCAATTATTTGTATTTGGGTAAGCGTGAAGCGTCATATTATACAACTGATGGTAGCAAAGCAGTAGATGCTGATAGGAGAGTTCCTCATAGAAGTCTGTTAAACGCTTCGTTTACTTATAAAGCTGATAATAATCATTCATTAAATCTTGCATTGAATAATATCTTAGACACGCATGATACTATCAATAAATATGAAAATTGGGGAATGCCATTTAATTGGGTATTAACGTATAATTATTCTTTCTAAAAGCAAAATGACGCTTCAGTAGTATTGCTACCGGAGCGTCATCTCTAAGGTTTATTCATGCGAGAGAACCAGAAGCCAGCTTCTGCTCAATACGCTTTACGTCAGACAAAGGAACTCCTGCTAAGCTTGCTGTCTTAGCTGAATTAAAGCCTTCTAATAGTAATTTCTTAGCAAAATTTAATTTCTCTTCGTGTACTGTTTCTTTAACCATGTTTTTGGCCATGTCATGCGCTATATCTTTGGCTATATCTTTAGCCATATCATGCGCCATATCTTTAACCATGTCCTCGGCCATCTCTGCCGCTATTTCCCTGATAATATCTGACATTTCGTCTACGCCTCCTTTATCATGTTTAAAGTAGCTGCTTCTTTCAGCTAATATTTGATTATACATATTTTGCGGATTAGCACAAAAGAAATCGTGCATAAGCCTGCCTAATGCGGTGCTTGTATCTTGAATAGCGCCGTTTACATAAATTATATGCGAGCCGTCAGAAAAGCTTTTGCCATTTTCTTTGATAGTACGTTCTATGTGGTAAATTGGCAGATTATCGCCTAATGCATCTTTTTCTGTAATAAAGATAACGCAGCAATCTTTTAAGGACGAGTAATCCTGACCCTGCGGCAAATGATTGGCGTCGATAAGAGCGGCATGATAACGAGCTCGTTGCGGTATAGCGCCATTACTTACGCGTTGAACTTCTACGTTAAAATATTTACCAAATTCGTCTTGAGCGAAAATATCAAGCCGGATAGAACGGCCTTGAAGATTTTTTATAGAGTATTGTCCTCTAACTTTAACTATCTTAATTTTATCATTTCTAAGAATAGTGCGCAAGAGTAGTTCTGTACAAGGAATATTGTTTTCAAATACCTTAGTCATAAAGGTGTCGTTCATGAGAGTTAGAGAATTAATTTTTGCTTGTAAACTTTTTAGTTTGTTATCATCGAGCATTTTTACACTCTTTCCTTAATTTAGCTAAAAAATAAGACAGTACCATTAATTAAACGATACTGCCTAAAGACTTCCTTATTTTAAGAAGCTCTTTTAGATAGATAAAAATATCTACCGCCCTACTTATGAAATTATTTGATATATGTATTATAGCACAAGAATTGCTATAATGCAAGAATATTCTGAAATAATAATCTTAAATTGAAGATCTTGCTTGATATATATTTTGGCGCTCATAATTAGTGAGAACGCTCATTAAAGCGATTGCAATGCCGGTAGCATGCGGCCATGTGAGGATGGGTATGCGAAGGCTTTACAATAAATATATTTTTAAGGAGTGACTTGAATGGACGTAAAAGTTACTAGAGGTTTATTGATGACAGCCCTGATTACCGGCTCTGTAATGTGGGGGGGTACGGCAGTATTTGCCGAGGAGAGCTTGAATGAGTTCACGCTGGATACGATGGTTGTTACGGCGACAAGAACAGAAAAACGAGATGTTGATGTGCCTGCTAGTACGGAAATTTTGACTAATGAACAAATCCATCGGTCTGGTGCTACAAACGTTATGGAGGCATTATCTAAAGTAAACGGTATTGAGTTTAAAAGCTTTTTCCCAGGTGGTTCGGCGATGACGACTATGATACCGGAGATTAATATTCGTGGCTTTGGTAATGGCACCTTGGTTATGGTAAATGGAAATCCTGTAAACTTAAATCAAAAATACGTGTTAGATGCTATCCCAACAGAATCTATTGAAAGAATAGAAATCGTCAAAGGCGGCGGTTCTGTAATGTATGGTTCTGAAGGTGTAGGCGGCGTAGTAAATATCATTACCAAAAAAGCAGGCAGTAATAGTATTAGCGCAGGTATAGGAAATTATCATCAACGAAAATATAATATTGGTGTTGGCGATAACAAATTCAAAGTAAATTATGATTTTAAGAAGTGGGGATCTGTAAGAAATTTGAGTGCTTCCGCTAATCCGCCGACTTCTTCTGCATATACATATAGTCAAGACCGCAGTAAAAAAGAAAATATTGGCATAGGGTATAATTTTACAGATGAATTAAGCTTTGAATATAATCATTACAATTCAGAGGTTGATTACCATAGAAATAAGATTTTAAGTGGAGCCTTTGAGCAATGGAGAGAAACTTACACTAAACAAGATTTGTATCAGTTAAATTACATAAAGGATGATTTGAAAGCACATGCTTGGTTTACAGAGAACGAAATTAGTTATTTTGGCGGGACGAAGCCAGGAGTGGTTACTACTGGTAGGACATTAACTAAAAACAGAACTTATGGTTTGGATGTGCAAAAGAATTTCAACGTAAGTGACCGTACATTGATAACAGTTGGCGCTAATTATAAAGACGAGAAGTATTCTCCTCGGATTTCTAGTGGAAAGTCAGTTAGCAATGATAAATCAAGAAATAATTTTGCTGTTTTTGCACAGTTAGATCAAAAAATGGGGGATAAAGATAATCTTATCATTAGCGGTCGTGAAACTTGGACAACTGGAGCCTGGAACGATCAAAACTATAGTAATTTCAGCGCTGCTGGGCAGTGGGTTCATAAACTTGATAAAGACCAAAATATTTATGCTAGTATCGGGCAATCGTTCATTATGCCTACTTTTTCACAGATGTATCCAAGCGGACTAATGGCAGGTGATCCTAATCCTGATTTGCAGCCAATGGAAGGAATTAACTATGAACTTGGCTATAAACAGATAGCTGGCAACCATACATGGAAAGCCGCTCTTTTTCATATGGAAGTTGATGATAACATTACAGCTACATGGAACGGTAATGTATACACTTATAAAAACGAAGATTTTAAAAATACTGGTTTAGAAGGTAGTTTGTCCGTCAAGGCTTCAGATAAATACGGTTATAATTTAGGATTTACTATTCAAAATCCCAAATCAAAAGTATCAGGAGTAAAAGTCTCTAAACAAGGATGGCAAAGAAAATTTGGTAAATATCAAGTAAAAGGTGGAGTAGACTATACTTTAGACAAATTTAAAGCCGGGTTTACCGGGAGCTATATTTGGGACAGATATTCTAGCCCCAGTTCTTCTGATTCGTATAAGATAAAGCCCTATTTTTTAACTACATTGACGGCTATGTATTCTCCAGATAAAAATAGTGATATTTCTTTAACGATAGATAATGTTTTTGATAGACAAGATAATTTGTCTAATACTATGAGCAGTTATGGCGGTTATTATGCTACTCCTTGCAATTTCTTGTTGTCATATACTTATAGATTTTAATTATATACAATTAATTAATTTGTTTTCGGCGGCGCATTG
>NZ_CAJMEH010000033.1 GCF_905212365.1 uncultured Phascolarctobacterium sp. | reverse complement strand
GCAATCCTGCAAACTTCCTGCTGATGCACGCTATGGGCCCGAACGTTGCAGGCGTTATCGGTACCGCAGTTGCTGCTGGTACTATGCTGGCTATGATTGGTCCTGTTGCTAAATAATTTAGTCAAATTAAGAGCTCACTTTTTAGTGGGCTCTTTTTTGTTGCCTGGAAGCTTTATCGATAGCAGGATTTTATCCTTTGCCGTAGAATAATAGTATAAGGTCTCGGAGGATAATCATTATTGATAAAAAGAAAATGATGCTCCTTAGGGTCACAAGGTTAAAATGCCGCTGGTCACGGCATTTGCAAGGCTATTTAGCAGTAAGGGAGGAAAAATATGAAAAAATTTATTTGCGGCGTATGCGGTTATGTGCATGAAGGAGAAGCTCCGCCGGAGTTCTGTCCTGTTTGCAAACAGCCGGGTTCTGTTTTTAAATTAGAAGAAACGCAGCCTGCGGTCAGTGAGCCTGTAAGGGCAACGACTGCAGCCGTTGCGAAGGATTTGGCTTACGACAGCCGCTTTACCCGTTTGGACGATAGCTGCCGCTATATGAAGGAAATTCACGAAATGGCGGTGAGCGGTAAATCCTTGGGCGGCGCTATGGGTACGAAAATGCCGATGCCAAATTGGGACGATATTTTGCTTTTAGGCGCGCAGCTTAACCCGCCGCCCTTGGATGACGATGCCGCGGTAGTGACCGCTACAGTAATTGGCAAGAATGCCAAACGGCCGATGATTCTGCAAAACCCTGTGTATATTTCGCATATGTCTTTCGGCGCCTTATCCAAGGAAACCAAAATTGCTTTGGCTAAAGGCGCAGCTATGGCAAAAACCGCTATGTGCAGCGGTGAAGGTGGTATTTTAAAGGAGGAGCAGGAGGCTGCCTATAAATATATTTTTGAGTACATTCCCAATAAATACAGCGTGACAGATGAAAATTTGCGCGCTGCCGACGCTATTGAAATTAAGATAGGGCAAGGCACAAAGCCGGGTATGGGCGGTCATTTGCCGGGAGAAAAGGTAACGGCAGAAATCGCGGCCATTCGCGGCAAAAAGCAGGGAGAGGATATTCAAAGTCCTAGCAAATTCCCGGAGCTGAACAGCAAAGAGGATTTGAAGGAAATGGTCAGCATGTTACGCCGCCGTTCCGATGGACGGCCCATTGGTATTAAGATAGCGGCCGGCCGCATTGAGCGCGATTTGGAGTTCTGCGTTTACGCCGAGCCTGATTTTATTACTATCGATGGCCGCGGCGGCGCTACCGGCTCCAGTCCGCTGCTGCTGCGCGAGGCTACTACCGTGCCTACGGTTTACGCTCTTTACCGTGCGCGTAAATATTTGGATGCAGTACGCTCGGACATTTCGCTGGTGATTACCGGCGGTTTGCGCGTATCCGCAGATTTTGCCAAGGCTTTGGCTATGGGCGCCGACGCTGTGGCTATCGCTTCTTCTGCCTTGATAGCGGCTGCCTGCCAGCAGTATCGCATTTGCGGCAGCGGCAATTGTCCAATGGGTATTGCCACTCAGGATGAGGAGCTGCGCCAGCGCTTGAAGATCGACGCTGCGGCTCAAAGAGTAGCTAATTTTTTGAATGTGTCGCTGGAAGAATTAAAAACCTTTGCCCGCATTACAGGGCATGCTTCGGTGCATGACATGGGCACTGACGACCTCGTTACCATCAACCGTGAAATTTCAGAGTTTACCAATATCAGGCATGCTTAAATAATGGCTTCTAAAAATAATGACGCTTGCGCTTCGGTGCAGGCGTCGTTTTTTACGCAATTTATTGTGTATCAATATTTACGAGAAGTGTTTGGCTTATAATTAGTATATTAGTTAGCCAGATTTGCCTATAAATATAGGCAAGTGAATGTAATAATTATTTTGTGCAACTGCATAGTGTAAATGCGGACGTGATGTGATACAATCAAAGTATCACATCACGTCTTTTATCACAATGGAATTGACAAAGATTGCGGGATTTTGGAATTATAAAATTTTGCAAGGGTTATGGAGAAGGAGCGAAAAATGCACAAAATACTTTTCATCTGCCACGGCAATATTTGCCGCTCGCCTATGGCGGAATTTTTGTTGAAGGATATAGTGCGCCGCAAGGGAGTCGCCGCTGATTTTGAAATTGCCAGCGCCGCTACCAGCCGCGAGGAGCTGGGCAACTCCGTGCATTACGGTACTAAACGCAAGCTGGCGCAGCTGGGCATCAGTGTGGCGGGCAAAACTGCGCGTCAGGTGACGGTGCGGGACTATCGCTATTACGATTTGCTGCTGGCGATGGACAGCAATAATCTGCGGAATTTGCAGCGCCTGTTGGGCAATGATGCCGAAGGAAAGATTCATTTGCTGCTGGACTATACGCCGCGGGCTGGGCAAAGCATTGCCGATCCCTGGTACACCGGCGATTTTGATATCACTTATGATGATATTATGGAAGGGCTTGAAGGCTTGCTGCAGCATTTGGGGTACTGAAACTGGGCTGAGCATAGAAAATTTTTTACAGCAGTGGTATGCTATGCTCAAAAAGCATTTTGCTGGCTCCGGGAATTGACGGCAGAAAGGGCATGACGGCTGCGTTTGACGGCTTGCCGCTGGACAGCGAGCCTGTGAATTTACACTTAACAAATGTGACCTCGTATCTTAACGGGTCTGTGTGGCTGCGTTATTCGATAAATAAATAAGCGCAAATTAAGCGATCTGCGATGCTGCGGGTCGCTTTTCTATAATTATCACCTTACAGTATTAAGTGAATGCTTAGCGATTGCAGAGCCGAAGGCGAAAGCAGAGCTTATGCCCTTGTGGTATAAAGCTTGTACAAAGCTATTTGCAAGCTGAAAGCGAAGCGAGAGCCGATGTACAACTTATACCTTTATGGTATAATATAAGTAATTGTTAATACACGAGGGGATATTGCTTATGCGTAAAATCATTTTGCTATTATGCTGCCTGCTGCTTATGTCAGGCTGCGCGGCTAAACAAGCTCCGGTGAAGCTGGGCGTGGAGCGTTTGGCGGAGCCGCAGGTACAGGAGCTGCTGGCAGGCAAGCGTTTGGGCTTATTTACGAATCAAACGGGAGTGGACAGCCAGCTGCGCTCCAGCGTGGAGCTGCTGCGGCAGCAGTACGATTTGCAGGCTGTTTTTGTGCCGGAGCACGGCTTGTACGGCGCAGTGGCGGCGGGCGAGGAATTTGCCGGACACGAGTACGACGGTATTCCCGTGTTCAGCCTTTATCAAAGCAGCCACCGTCCTACCAAGGAGATGCTGGACGCTATCGATACCATGGTGGTGGATATTCAGGACGTGGGCGTGCGTCACTACACCTACTTTTCTTCGATGGCTTATATTATGGAGGAATGCGCTAAATATCACAAGCAGGTTGTAGTACTGGACCGTCCTAATCCTTTGGGCGGCGCAGTGCAGGGGCCGGTGCTGAAAGAGAGCTTCAGCAGCTTTATTGGCTTGTACTCTATTCCGCTGCGTCACGGCTTGACCATCGGCGAATTTGCCCGTTATATCAACACGGAAGAAAAAATTAACTGCGCTTTAGAGGTGGTGCCTATGAAGCATTACCGCCGCAGTATGCTGTGGCAGGATACCAGGCTGCCATGGGTGCTGACCTCGCCCTTGATTCCTACGGCGGAGACGGCGTTTTTATACTGCGCTACCGGCGTCAGCGGCGACAGCAATCTATCCGTAGGGGTGGGCACAGCGCAGCCCTTTGCCGTTATGGGCGCGCCCTTTGCCGACGCGCAGGAGGTGAAGCGGGCGCTGGAGGCGCTGCAGCTGCCCCATGTGGCTTTTCGCGCTGCGGCCTTTACGCCGCGCTATGGCGCATATAAAGGCGAACTGGTGCAGGGCGTGGAGATTTATTTATTGGATAAGCGGCAGGTAAATCTGCCGGAGCTTGATTATTTACTCTTGACCACCTTCCGTCGCTTGTATCCCGATAAGGTACAGTTCCCGGAGCGGGGCTACGGCGCGTTGGGCTATAAGCTGGATATTGCTTTGGGCGAAAGCAGCCTGCGGGAGGGGGAGGAGGCGGAGCAGGTTTTTGCCCGCTGGCGGCAGGAATGCGCCGCTTTCAGTAAAAAAGCAGAGCCTTATTTGTTATATCATTGACGCAAAGAATGCAGGAGGAATACTGAAAAATAAAAATTGCATGAAAAACGGCATAGCAGCCAGCTATGCCGTGATGAATTTTTATTTTTATAGAGCCATTCCGCAGGGAGCGGCTCTTTTTTTGCATTATTTAGACTGAGGCGGCGTGGCCGTTACCCATTGACGCAGCTGTTCGGAGCGGTTGAAAAGATGCGCGTCGAACCACATATAGAAGAAGCGTTCTGCCGGAACGATATTATAGCCGTCCTGAAAGTGGTCGCTGGTGTCGAAAGGGTCGGCCATGAGCAGCACATCGTCGCCGGTGTGCTGCGTCCCCATGGTGTCGTAGCCGATGATGACGCGCCAGTGCCCGCCCCAGTCGATGTTTTCCACCATGATGGGCGTATTATTTTGCAGATTGCTTTTGACGAAGGTTAAAAAATCCTCGTAATTATCAGGCGTTTTATCCTTGGCGGAGGATTTGACCTGCCAGCCGATTTGCTTGAAGTAGGAAGCCATGCCCTTGGCGGTAGTGCCGCTGGTGCTGCTGGTGGACATCATTTTGCAGACCTCCATTTCGCTGTGCAGCGGTTGGCCCAGATAATATTTGACCACGGTATTGGCGGCAACGGGTCCGCAGCTGTAGGCTGTGCTTTGCTGCAGCGTGGGATAATGGGGCAGGATTAGCAGATGTTCGTTGGCCTGCAGGTTATAAATATCGGGGTGGGCGAAATAGGGAGAATCTTTGATATCGTGCTTACCTGCAAACTGGGCGGCTCCACCGGATGCGCCGGAGTCTGCGGCGTCGGCGCTGGCGATAGCGGGACTGCCGTATTGCTTGAGCAAATAATTTGTTCCGGCTAAAATGACAAAGCAGCACAAGGCTCCGATTGTTATTTTGCGTATCTCCATAATATTCTCCTCATATCGTTGCGGCGTTTTGACGCCGTTTTATATTTTTGCGGACGGCTGCCAGCAGCGCGTCGCGGTCATTGGGCAGGTTGCCGGACTGCACCCGTTCCAGTAAATAGCTGAAGGCGTTTTTCAGCTGCTCTTGCGGCAGCAGCGCCAGCAGGTCGCGGCCGCCGACGGCCAAATCGCCGGGAGCGACGGGCATGCGTGTGCGTGCCAGCTCGATAATCTGCTCGCCCAGGGCGCGGCCTTCGGCCATCAGCTGCGGGTTTTCGCGGGCGTGGGTAGCGCCCATGTCGGCTAAAAAGACTTCGGTGAGCAGCGTGTAGGCCTCCGTAAGCTGGGCGGAGCTTTTAAATGCGCCGCCGGTAGCTTCGCTGCGCACCCAGCGCAGCAGCGTTTTCTCGCCGGTCAGCAGCATGGGGGCGAAGCGCATATGCTGTGCCACCAGCCAGACTACTAAACGCACAAAGGCGGCAGGATAACGCAGCCGCGTTAAAATTTCCTGCGCCATAACTGCGCTTTGCGCCTCGTGGCCTGGGTCGCTGGGCTGGCCTTCCTTATTAGTCGTGCGTATCTGCGGCAGGCCCTTGCCTAAATCGTGCAGCAGCAGCGCCCAGCGGATAGGCAGCTGGCGCGGGCTGTTATCGATGGCTAAAAGAGTATGCTCCCAGGTATCGTATAGATGAAAGCGGGGGTTTTGGCGCAGGCCCAAAAGATGCAGGGCCTCCGGCAGTACGGGAACGTCAATGTCCGCTTTGTTTTGACGGGCGCGGCAGCTGGCGCCTAAAAGTCCCGTAGCCAGCATGAGCATCAGGCCGCGGCCTGCGTATTGGCTTAGGAGCAGCTTTTCTATTTCGCGGCGCACCCGCTCTAAGGAAAGGCCTTGGCAGCGCTCCACAGGGAAGCGGTAGCTGCGGGGCAGGTAATAGGGCGTTCCCTTCATGCCGCAGGGGCCGCAGTTGCCGCTGCTTTGCACATAGGTAAAGCCTAATTGGGCGGTGAAGCGGCAGGCCCGCAGCATACGCAGAGCGTCCTCTTGATAGCGTAGCTCCGGCTCGCCTACGGTGCGCAGCAGCCCGGCGGCCAAATCCTGCTGTCCGCCGAAGTAGTCGTACAGTGTACCACCGATGTCTAAAGCCATGGCGTTCACGGTAAAATCCCGGCGGCTCAAATCCTCCCGCAAGGTATCGCAGTACCAGGTGGCGGCGGGGCGGTGAACGTCGGCGTCGTTGTAGCGCTCGCCGCGGAAGGTAGTGACCTCCGTCGGCACGCTGTCCAGCAGAATAATAACGCAGCCGAAGTTATGGCCCAGCTTATCCACCGTGGGCCAGCCTTTTTGGCGGCAAAGCTGCAGCACCTGCTCCGGGCGGGCGCTGGTGGTAATATCAAAATCATCCGGCGTCAGTCCCAGCAGCAGGTCGCGCACGGCTCCGCCTACTAAATAGGCTTCAAAGCCCGCTGCGTTTAAGGCTGTCAGGATAGCACGCGTATATGCAGGCAAGCGCCGGGCTAAATCAGTAGCTAACATATATTTATCCTTCAAAATCGATACCGTCGTTTTTCAGGCGGTATTCCACATTGATGCCGAAGTATTCCCACAGCAGCTCCTTTAAATCGGCGCCGGTGCGGATTTTATAACGGTATTTTACGCGGCCGCCTAAATAGAATTTCAGGTAATTGCCGCGGATGGTTATATTGCAGTCCTCGCGGAAGATGGAAAGCTTTTTGCCCGTGATAAAGGGGGAATCGGGGTGCGCATCGCACCAAAAGGAGGCCATGATGAAATCCTTGTCAATTTGCGGTTCTTCGGTAAAGCCGAAAAGGCGTTTCCAGGGCTTGCCCCGTTCCTTCTGCCACAGCAGCCAGCCCCAAAATTCGTCGCGTGTAAATTTATACTGGCTGACGCCGTCGCTTTGAATAAGGCCTTCGGTAAGCTCCAGCGGCACACGGGGGCTTTCGCTGTTCACGCCTACGTCGGTCAGGTAGCGCTTGCCGTCAAGGCTGACGCACATAACGCGGTGTCGGCGTATTTGGTATACCTCCAGCTTATCGATATAGCGGGCGGCGAAGCTTACCGGCTGAAAGCCCAGCGATTCCAGCAGCCAGTTATACAGGCCGTTGAGCTCGAAGCAAATGCCGCCGCGGTTGTGCAGCACCAGCTTTTCAAAAAGGTCGCGGCGCTTGAGGGAGGTAATCCTGCCGTTCAGACAGTCGAAATTTTCGTAGGGAATAAATTTCAAATGGGCGTCCTGCAGCTGGCGCAGGGTATTTAGGTCAGCGGTGGGGGTGAGGCCGCCCAGCTGTAATTTGCGCAGATATTGCTTTATTTGCTGTTCGTTCATGGTTTTGCCGTTCAGTGGCTTCAACTTGCTTTCATCTCCATTCTCTATGAATATATATTTTATCATGAGCGGCATAATAAATAAACAGCTGCGGCGGAAATATCTGGGGCGCGGGTTGGCGGCTGTAAAATAAATTTATAGAGGCATTGCCATAAATAATTTGAAAAAAATCTGCAATAGGTGTATATTTATCGTAGATATAAAAGTCGTAGAATTTTGTTAATAAGATGCTTCTGCCAACCACACCAGCAGCTTACTAGCAATTTTGAGTGGAGGTGTATTATGGCTTTAGTATCTTTAATTTTATTATTGGTGGCGATTTTCTTAGGCTTCTTCCGCAAGATGAATACGGGCCTGTTGTGCATCGCCTTTGCTTTGGTGCTGGGGCGCTTGGCCGGAGTGTCCGACGCGGAAATTATCCGCGGCTTTAATTCTTCGCTCTTTATTATGCTGCTGGGCGTTACTTATTTGTTCAGTCTGGCGCAGATTAACGGCTGTCTTGATTTGCTGGCTAAAAAAGTAGTGGCTCTGGCCGGGCAGCGTACCTATTTAGTTCCGATTCTGATTTATGTTTTTTCCACCGTGCTGTCCGCACTGGGGCCTGGCACAGTGCCTACCATGGCTATCATGATGGTTTTTTCCATGGCTTTGGCGGCGGAGATGGGCATTCATCCCGCCATGCTGTCGGCTCTGACGGTGCTGGGAGCCAGTGGAGGCGGCGTATCGCCCTTGGCGGCTACGGGCATTATCGGTATCAATCTGTGCGCCGAATTTGGCCTGACCGGCATTGAAGAAAAATTTTTAATGAATGGCGTGCTGTCGTCCACGGTGTACGCTGTGGTGGTGTATTTCCTGCTGGGTGGCTATAAGCTGCATCTGGACGAAACGGTGGTGCCGGAAAAAACGCCGCCCTTTAACCGTAAGCAGGAAATTACGCTGCTGGGCATCGTCGTTATGGTCTTTTTGGTTATGATTCTGCATATTAACGTGGGCCTCGTGGGCTTTGGCGTAGCGGCGGTGCTGTCCTTCCTCAAGGTGTCGGACGAGGCCGAAGCGCTGAAGCGTATTCCCTGGGGTACGCTGCTGCTGATTACCGGCGTGGGTGTGCTGATGCACCTGATTATCGACCAGGGCGGCATTAAAATGCTGAGCGCAGCGCTGGTATCGGTAATGAACGAAAGGACTGCCGCTTCCATCATGGGCATTTGCTCCGGTATTATGAGCTGGTTCAGTTCTACCTCCGGCGTGGTTATGCCTACGCTGATTCCCACGATTCCGCATATTGTGGCGCAGCTGGGCGGCGGCGTGGACCCGCTGGAGCTGGCAACGGCGATTACCATGATCAGCAATACGGCGGGCATCAGCCCTCTGTCCACCGGCGGGGCGCTGGCCCTGGCGGCCTATTCCTCCGCGGCGGGGGCATCCTACGAGGAGCAGCATCATTTGTTTGTGAAAATGTTTATGATATCGGCTCTGGGCGTTACGGTGCTGAGCATCTGCGCTTATTTCGGCTTGTATCATTGGCTGTTGTAATTGCAAAGCAATCTGGGTATGAGTATGAAAAAGAGCACGCCGTCTGACGTGCTCTTGCAGTTTAAGGTGCGTGGGCGTAAGCCTGCGCTTTTTTACTGCCAGATTCCTGTTATAATGCTTGTACACAGCGATTTGCAAGCAAAAGGTGAAGCGAGAGCTGATGTACAACATGTCTCCTTGTGGTATAATAAAGATAATTGTAGTATATTTAAGGAGGCTAATATTATGAAGCAGCTTTTAGCGTTCTGCCTGTCGCTGCTGCTGACGGTCAGCGTTATTGCGGGCTGCGGCAGTACTCCCAAGTCCGACGCCGCCCCCGCCGTTAAGATAAGCGCGGAAGCGGCGCAGTCCGAACAAACGGCGGCCAACAGCAAGGCCAACGTCAAGAAAATAAAGATCAGCGAGGATGGTGCTTATACAGACAAGGAGCATGTAGCGGCCTATATCAACGAATTTGCCAAGCTGCCCCATAATTATATTACGAAAAACGAGGCGAAAAAGCTGGGCTGGCAGACTAAGGGAACGCTGGATAAGGTTGCTCCAGGAAAGTCCATCGGCGGCGACCGCTTCGGCAATTACGAGGGCAAGCTGCCTGCTAAAAACGGGCGCAGATGGAAGGAATGCGACATCGATTATGTGAAGGGCGGCCGCAACGGTAAGCGCCTGGTTTTTTCCAGTGACGGTCTGATTTATTACACCGGCGACCATTATAAAAGCTTTACGCGCTTGTATTGAGGGAGGTTGGCGCTATGCGGAAAATAATTTTGGATACGGAACAAATGCGCAGCCAATCTCAGCTGCATCAATATTTGAGGGAGGCTTTGCAGCTGCCTGCATATTACGGCGCTAATCTGGACGCCTTGTACGATTGCCTGACGGAGCTGAGCGAGCCGACGGAGCTGACCATACAGGGCAAGGTGGCGGAGGAGGCTTATTTGGGCCGGTATGGCGCAATGCTGCTGCGTGTTTTGCAGGACGCGGCGGCGGCTAACCGCAATTTGCAGATAACAGTGCAGCCGTAAGGAGGACGAAAAAGTGCCAAAGAAAATTTTGCGTGGGCTGCTGCTGCCCTGCATGCTTTTGGCTGCCTGGCAGCTGGCGGTGATGCAGCAGGTGTTCAGCCCTTATTTACTGCCTGCGCCGTCCATTGTGTGGCAGTCCTTAGGCGAGCTGTGCGCCAGCGGCGTGCTGCTGAAGCATTTGACGGTCAGCCTGCGGCGGGTAGCCTTGGGCTTTACCGTTAGCTGCTGTTTGGCGGTGCCCTTGGGAATTTTGTGCGGCCAGAGCAAGCGCTTTGAAGGCTACTGCTGGCTGCTGCTGGAATTTCTGCGCCATGTGCCGCCCTTAGCCGCCGTGCCGCTGATTATTTTGTGGGCTGGCATCGGCGAAGCCTCCAAGCTGACGATTATCGTGCTGGCGTCGTTCTTTCCGCTGTTCTTGAATACCTACAGCGGCATTCATGGCTGCGACAAACGCTTGCTGGAGGTGGGGCAAAGCCTGGGGTTTACCGCTAAGGAGCAGATTTTGCGTATTCGCATTCCTGCGGCGCTGGAATCCATTGTGGTAGGCATGCAGCTGGCTTTGGGATACAGCTGGCGCGCTTTAATCGGCGCGGAGCTGATCGCCGCTACTGCGGGCATTGGTTATCTGATTCTGGATGCGGAGGAAATGTCGCGTCCTGACGTGGTGATTGTGGGTATGCTGGCCATTGGGCTGGTAGGCACGCTGATAGATTATTTGTTTTTGCTGGCGATTCAGCGGCTGTTTCCCTGGCACGACGGTTTGCAGAAGTGACGGAGGTGTACCGATGAACGGTTGGAAATTAAAGGTGCAGGGCATCTGCAAAAGCTACAGCTCCAAGCAGGCTCTTGCGCCGACGACGGAAAGCTTTGCCGAGCACAGCTTTACCTGTATCGTCGGGCGCAGCGGCTGCGGCAAAACTACGCTGCTGCGTTTGCTGTGCGGCTTGGAAAAAAGCGACGCCGGGACGATTTGGCTGCCGGAGGGCAAGCGCATTGCGCCGGTTTTTCAGGAGCCGCGGCTGATGCCCTGGCTGAATGTGGCCGATAATATTACCCTGGCGGCGCGGCACGACCCGTCATTAGATACTGGACGTTTGCCGGAGTTGCTGCGGCTTTTGGAGCTGACGGGAGCGGAACGGCTGTACTCTAATCAGCTTTCCGGCGGCATGGCTCAGCGGGTATCTTTAGGACGCACGCTGTTTTACGACCCGGATATTATTTTGATGGACGAGCCCTTCAGCGCTCTCGATTATTTTACACGGCAGGGTTTGCAGCAAACGCTGCTGCGTTTGTATGCGGAAGCGCGCAAAACGATTATTTTTGTGACCCATGATGTGGAGGAGGCCTTGCTTTTAGGCGGACGTATCCTTATAATGAATAGTGGCAGGGTGCAGAAGTCCCTGTCCGTACAGCTGCCCCGGCCGCGTCAGGCAGCTGCTGCGGATTTTCAAGGACTGCGGCAGGAGATATTGCAAGCGCTGTCATAAAACGGCTGCGGCTGCAGGTTAAGAAAGGAGTTCATGTTTATGAACAAAAAACTTATCGCCTTAGGCTTAAGTGTGTTAACGGCTTTCACGCTGCTTACGGGCTGCGGAAGCGAAAAAAAGGAGGCGGCAGAGCCGCCGCTGAAGGAATTGAAGGTGACCTATGTTAAGTCGCCGCTGAACATTCCCAGCATTGTGGACAAAAACAATCAGACCCTGGTTAAAGAGTTTGGCAAGGACAAGATTACCGTGACTTTCCCAGAAATCAATTCCGGAGCCAAGCAGACGGAAGCGCTGGCCAGCGGCAGCCTGGACGTGTGCAGCGCCTTGGGCGGCACCAGCGCTATTCTGGCAGCATCGAACGGAGCTGACGTTAAAGTAGTGGGCATTTACAGCCGCGCTCCTAGGGCCTTCAATATTATGGTAACTGACCCGGCTATTAAGACTGCCGCCGATTTGGCGGGCAAAAAGGTTGCAGGCCCTAAGGGAACCATTCTGCACCAGATTTTAGTAGCGGCGCTGGATAAAGCGCAGCTGAAACCGGACGCCGTGGATTTTGTTTCGCTGGGCATTCCGGCCAGCGTGAACGCGCTGATGAGCGGCGAGGTGGACGCAGCGCTGGTAGCGGGTTCTGACGTGCTGCGGGCGCAGAAGGCAGGCGCGCGCGTGCTGGCGAGCGGCGAGGGTCTGGTGGACGCTACCATCGTTATCGGCGTCAGCGGCAAGCTGCTCAAGGAGCATCCTGAGGTCGTTAAAAAATATTTGGCTGTACACCAGCAGAATATCGACTTTATGAACAAGGAACAGGATAAAGCCTTTGAATTTACGGCTAAGGAAACAGGCTTGAGCATGGACGAGGTTAAGGCTATGGCTCCCTGGTACGATTTTTCCACGAAGCTGACCGAGGCCGACCTTAAGGATTTGGAAGCGACCCAGGACTTCCTGCTCAAGATGGGGATGCAGAAGAATAAAATTGAAATTAAAAGCTTATTGGCGGAGGTCAAATAAGCTGGCAGCGATAAGCCCGCGCTTTTTGCGGGCTTATTTTTTTAGCATGAATATTAACCATACAAATTCAAAGGCGTTGCTTTTAGCCCTTTCGTAAAAAGGCGCGATAGTGTATAATAGCCTGAGTACCCTTTAATTTGTATATTTAATTAGCGCACTGTTAGCGGCGGCAAGGAGCAACGAGATGATTTTAAGCGCGGAAAATTTGTCCCACAGCTATGGCGACAGAGTTTTGTTTGAAAATATAAGCTTCAATATAGAAGAAGGCGATAAATACGGCGTTATCGGCGTTAACGGCACAGGCAAAAGCACGCTGCTGCGCATGATTGCCAACAGGGAGCAGGGCAGCGGCAGGCTTACTATTCCCGGCGGCGTCGTTATGGAATATCTGCCCCAGGACCCGCCCTTTGAGCCGGAGGCGACAGTGTTGGAACAGATTTTTAAGGGCGATTCGCCGCTGATGGTTCTGCTGCGGGATTACGAAACGGCGGTGGAGGCGGCGGCCGGTAAGCCGGAGGATGGCGTACTGCAAAGACAGCTTTTGGATTTGCAGCAGCAAATGGACGCGCAGTACGCTTGGCAGCTGGAAAGCGAGGCTAAGGCGGCGCTGACCCAGCTGGGGATTACTCGTTTGCAGCAGAAGATGGGCGAGCTCAGCGGCGGGCAGCGCAAACGTGTGGCCTTGGCAGGCGTTTTGGTGCGGCCCTCCGATTTACTGATTTTGGACGAACCTACCAACCACATGGATAATGCGACGGTGGGCTGGCTGGAGCAGCAGCTTTTGAAGCGCAAGGGCGCGCTGCTGATGGTGACCCACGACCGCTATTTCTTCGACCGGGTGGTGAACCGCACTCTGGAAATCGACGGCGGCAAGGGCTATGTTTATGTGGGCAATTACAGCCTTTTTTTGCAGAAGCGCGAGGAACGGCGCATTGCCGAGGCCAGCGCTGCGCAGAAGCTGCGCAATATTTACCGCCGCGAACTGGCGTGGATCAGCCGCGGGGCGGAGGCGCGCCGCACTAAGAAGAAGGACAGGGTGGAGCGCTTTGCCCAAATCGAAGCCGAGGTTAAGAACGTGCGCACGGAAGCGGCGCTGGAGATGTCGTCGGTCGGCAGCCGCCTGGGTAAAACAATTATCGAGCTGGACAATATTTCCATGAAGTACGACGGCGTGGATTATATCAAAAATTTCAGCTACATTCTGCTGCGCCAGGATAGAGTGGGCATTGTGGGCCCCAACGGCGCGGGCAAATCTACGCTGATGGACATTATCGCCGGACGCTGCGCGCCTACGGGCGGCACGTTGACGGTGGGACAGACTGTTAAGATTGCTTACTTTGCCCAGCACAGCGAATTTCCCGACAGCAGTATGCGGGTGCTGGAATATATCAAGGAAGCGAATAATTATATCGAAACGGCGGACGGTCAGCGCATCAGCGCGGCGCAGATGCTGGAACGTTTTTTGTTCCCGCCGGAGCTGCAGTGGGTGCCGGTCAATAAATTAAGCGGCGGCGAGCAGCGCCGTTTGTATTTGTTGCGGGTGCTGATGACTGCGCCTAACGTGTTGCTTTTGGACGAGCCGACCAACGATTTGGATATTCCGACGCTGTCGGTGCTGGAGGATTATGTGGACAGCTTTGCCGGAGCCGTTGTCGCCGTATCGCACGACAGATATTTCTTAGACCGCTTTGCACAGAAAATTTTCG
This sequence comes from uncultured Phascolarctobacterium sp., assembly GCF_905212365.1. GTDB lineage: Bacteria > Bacillota > Negativicutes > Acidaminococcales > Acidaminococcaceae > Phascolarctobacterium_A. Next base: position 6,933 of record NZ_CAJMEH010000033.1, on the reverse strand, counting down.
CGTTGGAGCCGGGCGGAAATGTGCAGCCCTACACCGGCAATTACAGCGATTATCTGGAAGCTGTGCAGGCTAAGGAAGCGGCGAACGGTAAGAATAAAAAGGAAACGGCGCGGGGCGCGGAGACGCCGGCGAAAGCGGAGGAGCCCAAGCCGCAGGAAAAGAAAAAGCTGACCTACGGCGAGCGGCTGGAGCTGCAGAAGCTGGAGCAGGAAATGGCGCGTAGCGAGGCGGAGCTGAAAATGCTGGCGGTGGAAATGAGCCGTTGCGGCAGTAATTACGGCCAGCTGGCGGAGCTGACGCGGCAGCAGGAGCAGGCGCAGCAAAAACTAGTGGAGATGGAAGAGCGCTGGCTGTATCTTTCGGAGCTGGCAGAAGGCTGACGCTGGCTGGAAATATATTGGGATAGTATTTAGTCTGGAGAAGAAAAATGATTAAGGTGTTTGACGCGGCGTATCGCGATAAACTGCGGCGGCTGCTGAGCGTAATGCTGCCAATTATCGGTACGCAGATCGCTATTATGGGCATGAACTTTTTCGACGCCAGTATGTCGGGTCAGGCCAGCGACGCCGACCTGGCAGGAGCGGCCATCGGCGGCAATATCTGGATGCCGGTGCAGACGGGCATCAGCGGCGTGTTGATGGCCGCAATGCCCTTGGTGGCAAATTTTTTAGGCGCGCAGGAAACGCAAAAGATAACTGTGGTGGTGCGCCACGGTTTGTGTTTGGCCGTGGGTTTTGCTTTGCTGGTGCTGGCAGGCGGCGCGGCTTTCCTGCCGCACTTTTTGCAGAACATGGGACTGGCGCCGGAGGTGTACCATGTGGCCCTGTGGTATTTGGCCGGACTGGGGCTGGGGACGATTCCCTCCTTTATGATTACGCCTTTGCGCAGTTTGGTGGACACCTTGGGCTACACTAAGCTGACGATGAAGATTTATTTATTGGCGCTTCCCATTAACGCCTGTCTGAATTATGTGCTGATTTTCGGCAAGTTGGGCCTGCCTCGATTGGGCGGCATCGGCGCGGGCGTGGCCTCCGGCCTGACCTATTGGCTGCTGCTGGGAATCTTCGCTTTCATCGTATTGCGGCTGGAGCCCTTCCACAGCTATCGGGTGCTGGGTTTCGTCAGCCCTTGCTGGACGTGGCTCAAGGAATATTTGCGGCTGGGCGTTCCCATGGGCGTATCCATTTTTATGGAAACGAGTATTTTCGGCGTGGTGGCGCTGTTTATTGCTAAGTTCGGCACGGAGGTTATTGCGGCCCATCAGGCGGCGCTGAATTTTTCCTCGCTGATTTACATGCTGCCGTTAAGCTTTTCGCTGGCGCTGACCATTGTGGTGGGCGTGGAATACGGCGCGAAAAATTATCAGGGAGCGCGGGATTACGTGCATATCGGCCTGCAGGCCAGTTTCGGTATCGCCGGCTTTTATATGCTGGCGGAATATTTTTTGCGCGAACAGATTGCGCTGATTTATACCAATAATCCGGAGGTAGTGCTTCTGGTGAAAACCTTTCTGCTTTACGCCATCGGCTGGCAGGCGGGCGACGCCGTGGCAGCGCCCATTCAGGGCATTCTGCGCGGCTATAAGGATGTGAACGCTACCTTTTGGGCCGGCATGCTGGCGTACTGGGGCATTTGTCTGCCCTTGGGCTTGTTTTTGGATTATAAAATGCAGCACGGGGCCTTTGCTTATTGGCAGAGCTTGGATTTTGGCGTATTCAGCAGCGCTATTTTGCTGAGCATGCGGCTTATCTGGCTGCAAAGAAAAATTAAGCAAAGAGAAATTGCGGCATAAAGAAGGCAGGGACGTTTTACAGCGGCCCCGCCTCATTTTTTTCTTCACGTTGAATATTTCGGGCACAAATGCCCAAAATGTTCAAAGCTATGTTGACAGAGGAAGCAAGAAAAATCCCCGTTACGGCAGCGGCTCTTATTGAAATAATCAGCAAACTAGAGTACAATATGATTATAAATCATGAGGAGGTATCATCATGTCTGAAATTTTAGCGGAAGCAACCTTCCCCAGCGTAATTCACAATAATGAAGTGTGCGAGGAAATCGTAAAATGGGGCAACAAGAACGGCTTTCCTCTGCAGAAGGCTAAATTATATAACAAAATGGACGGTTATGTAGGCTTTTCTCCCGACAGCTATTTTATTAAAGCAACCCGTCTGCCGCCAGTTCCCGGCGGGTGGAAAGTAGTAGTAGAACGCTACGAAGCGGAAACGCGCATCATTCCGCTGAACGTTGACCCCGCTACCAGTGAAGTAAACCGTTTCATTTTAAAAATGATGGACGAATATGTTAAAGAAGGTTTGAAGATGGAGCTGGCCGATAAAGCTTACGAATCCTACGGTACTTTCCTGCGCGATTTGACTGTAGTCGGGCATCCCGTGCTCATCAATACCTTTGAAGATTTTATCGAAAATATGCGTTAAGCCATGGCCGGCGTATTGGAAAAGCAGCTGGCGAAGGCTATCGACAAGCGTTGGGCTGTTTTTGCGGCTAAGGCGGCGGACGGCAGCCTGTTGACGGACGAAATGTCCTTGCGGGCGGCGGCTTATATGGCCAGCGAGCTTATTTTGCCCTGCTGCTGTATGCTGTGCAGCAAGGCTAAGCTGAACGCGTTGCTGGCGCAGACCGGCTTGTGCCAAGACAGGCCGGAGCTGACGGCTAAGCTGGCCGCGCTGGTGTACGACGATTTAGCGCGCTGCAACGGCTTAGGCTGAATTTTAAAAATTCAATAATAATAAAGGCAGGCTTCCGAGAGCGGAGGCCTGCCTTTACTTTTACTGCCGTTTCACCTCGCAGGTGATAGGCGCAGAGTGCGTCTGTTGAGATGCAAAGAAGAGGCATTCTTTATACAACTTTTTACAACTTCTATTTTCTTATACAATCTTTTACAACTTTTGCACTTGCTCAACTATTTTTTTAATTCTGTGATTTTTAGGTTTTCCTTCGCGTAGACTTGATGATATCATTAACGTCGTTTTCAGAATATCCGACGGAAGCAGCCCGTTTTTTTGCTTCACTTAGCGTTGAGGTAAAAACTTATACTGATTTCCCCACTTCCCATCTTTATCGCTCGTGTGAAAAAAATGTTGACAAAACAATATTAGTGTAGGATAATTACCCTATAAAGTTAGCTGGGTCTAACAAAAATACAAGGGTAGCAAAGGGATTACGGAAAAACGGGCGTGATTCCGCTAGACGTGCTAGGCGCTTTGTGGAGGAGCGGCTGCAAATGCCAAATTGATATTTCGTACTGTGGCAGGGTTAGTTAAAACTAACTTTGCGGCGGTTCTTAATATACCAAAAAATATACGACTTAAAGGAGATGTTTTTGTGAAAAGATTGAGCAAGAAAAGATTAGCCTTGCTGACGCTGTGCATATGCAGCGCTATTGCCAACAGCGGCTTTGCTGCTGAAACAGGAGACTTAGATGTTTACGGGGGGGACGAGTTCGTCGTAACGGCTACTAGAACGAAGTTGGAAGCTAAGGAAGTTCCCGTAGCTGCCGAAGTTATTACGGAGCAAAAGATTAAAGATTTGGGTGCTTATAATGTACGTGATGCTTTGCGTATTGCTGCTAACATCGATGTTCAGGAAGCTGGTATGACTGGTAACCAAGTAATGGTACGTGGTATGGAATCAAAACATACTTTGGTTTTAATTGATGGCCGACGTATGGCAGGTGAAAATACTGGAAGTACTATGAATGTATATGAGTTAAATCGTATTAATTTGGCTGACATTGAGCGTATAGAAGTCATTCGTGGCAATGGTAGCGCTTTGTATGGTTCCGATGCTATGGGTGGTGTTATTAATATTATTACAAAAAAAGCTACTAAACCAAGAGCATCTATTGAAACTCATGCTGGTAGCAAGGATAATGGCGTTAATTTTTCTTATGCGTCTGGACGAGAAGGTAACTTGAGTTTTAAAGCTAGTGGTGGCTTAGAAAAAGTTCGAAAGATTAATGACAGTTATTTTAGTAAAAAATATAAAGGTGATGTTACTGGTACCAATATGAATGGTATCAGAAGGTTTCTAAATTTAGGCTTTGATTATTCATTAGGACAAGATAAAGGATTGGCGTTAGATATGAATTTTATGAAAGAACAATTTGTATCTGATGGTTATACTCCTACTATTGGTAGCAGTTATCATAATTATAAGAATAATCGTTCTGACTATGCTTTAACTTATTATGGTAAAGATGCAAAAAATGATTATAATGTACGTGCTTACTATAATACCTTGAAAAAAATTGGTGATAGCTTCACAAATGGTACGGTAGTAGACTTTGACTTGAATAATTATGATACATTTGTTATTGAAACTAAAAATTCATACAAAGCAGATGAACATAATACCTTTACTTATGGCGTAGAATATAATGATATGACCATGAATGGTACTTTATTGGGCGGTGCTGGTGATTCTAAATCTACTGCTACATATTTGGGTATCAACAAGGATAGATCAGAAAAAGATTCACAAACTTATGCCGCTTATTTGCAAGATGAATGGAAAGTAAATGATAAGTTGTTAATTATTCCCGCTGTACGTGTGGATCACCATGATAGCTTTGGCACACATGCTTCTCCTAAAATTGGTGCTACATATGATATGAGTAATAATTCGAGAGTAAAAGTTAATTATGGTAAAGGTTATCGTGCACCGACTTTGTTTGAATTGTATTCAGAAATGAAAAAAACAGGTATGGCACCAGGAATGACCGTTCAAGTATTGGGTAATAGCGACTTGGATCCAGAAGAAAGCACTAACTTCGATATTTCTTTAGAAGGGGAACAAGGAAAAGTTACTGGTAAAGTTACATATTTCCATAATGATATCAAGAATTTGATTGATAGTGGAGCATATACCTATAAATATGATCCTCTGATTGGAATGATAATTGAATCTCAATATGAAAATATTGAAGAAGCTCAAATTAAAGGTGTAGAAGCTGAGGCTGGTTATCATTTTGACGATAAGTGGGGTGTGAAAGTAACATATAATTATCTTGATGCACAAAATAAAACTACTAATATGCGATTGAACAATCGGGCTAGACAAAGTGGTACTGTACAATTAACATATACAGACGGAAAAGAACTTCCGCTTACTGCAACCTTGTGGTCTCAATGGTATATAGATTATTTGTACAGGACTTCTGAAACTGTTGGTAGAGACACTGTATATCACAATAATAATTATACTTTTAATACTGTAAATTTTGTGGTAAATAAGCAATTTACGAAGAATTTGCGTGCGTATGCTGGTATTGACAATATCTTTGATAAAAAGTTATTGGTAGATGATATTCATAGTTATTCTATCGACGGTCGCATGTGGCGTGTGGGCGCAGAAATGACCTTCTAATTTCACAATTGCGTCTTCAAAACGCACAAGCAATTTAATTTTTCTAAAAGCGCCGCAGCCGGTGAGCTGCCAGCTGCGGCGTTTTCTTCAAATTGGCGGGAGAAAGGTAACAAATTATGGAAGCAATTCAAGCAACAATCATGTATTTTCATAAGGGCGGGCTGGTCATGTGGCCGTTATTGGCCTGCTCCATAGCTGTAATCAGCATTGCGGTCGAGCGGTTTTTGTTCTATAAGGCCAGCGACAGCGGCAGCGCTTTTGCCCGTTCCTATTGCAGCACGGTATTGACCAAGGGCGTACACGAGGCTACTGCCTTTGCCAACAATGCCGACGGCGAGTGCGCCAGAATTTTGTGTGCCGCAGCGCAGATGGAAGGCGGCCGGGCCGTCAAGAGCGCTTACCTGGAAGGTCAGGCGGGCATTTTACTGGCGCAGCTGCGCAATAAGCTGGACTATTTGAGTATTATCGTTACCATGTCGCCGCTGCTGGGCCTTTTGGGCACCATCGTGGGCATGATAGGCGCTTTCAGTATTTTTAATCTGGAAGCAGGCGCGCCGCTGGCGATTACCGGCGGTATCGGCGAAGCGCTGATCGCTACGGCGACGGGCTTGTGCGTGGCGATTTTGTCGCTGTGCGCCCATTCCTATTTCAATCACCGGCTGGACAATATGATTACAGATATGGAGCAGTGCTTCAGTGCATTGCTGGAGGCGGAAGCAAGGAGCGAGCAGCATGAAGTTGCGTGATGTGCGGTCGCACAAGGTTCCAGAATTAAATATCATTCCCATGATCGACATTATGTTCTTCCTGCTGGTTTTCTTTATGCTCAGCACTATGTACATGGTGGATTTGAAAACCATTCCGGTTAAGCTGCCGCAGGCGCAGAATGCGTCGACCGATACGTCGACCACCTTTGCCGTGACCATGAAGGCCGACGGCAGCGTTTATTTGGGCGACGCGCAGACGGATATCAATTCGCTGGTGATGCAGGCGCGTATGGAGCAGAAAAACAATCCGTCCTTTGCTGTGGTTATCCGGGCGGAAAAGGAGCTGGAATACGGCAGGGTGATCGAATTGGTAGATAAGCTGAAAGGCGCGGGCGTAAGCCGTTTTGGCTTAGCCACGGACGGCGGTAAATAAGATGAAAAAGGCAAATATTTTGCAAGCCAAGGCCAGGGAGCGTTTTGGCTTTTTCAGCTCGCTAGTCATTCATTTTATATTGTTTATTGTGCTGAGCCTGTCGGGTGTGTTTATGCAGCAGCATAATACCAGCGACTTTACCGAGGTTATGTTCTTCTCCGGCGGCGGAGGAGGCGGCGGCGGTGGCGGCCAGGAAACTGACGTCGAGGTTGAAGAGGCTGCGGCGGAGGAGGAAGCTGCATTCCCCACCGGCGACGAGATAAGCTACGCGGAAAGCCAGCGGGAGCTTGCTGCTGAAAAGCCTAAGAAAGTAACGCCTAAGCCAGCGGCCAAGCCTAAAGAGGGCGCGGCTAAGGTTAAGGGCGGCACTGGTACGGGCACCGGCGGCGGTCATGGCAGCGGGCACGG
>NZ_CAJMEH010000032.1 GCF_905212365.1 uncultured Phascolarctobacterium sp. | reverse complement strand
TTTATAAAAATTAATATAAAATTATTCAGATAATTAAAAATATAAATAAAGGATGATTTACAATGCCAAAAATTAGAAAAGCCGTTATTCCCGCCGCAGGCTTAGGAACTCGCTTCTTGCCCGCGACTAAAGCCTGCCCTAAGGAAATGCTGCCCATTGTGGATAAGCCTACGATCCAATATATTATCGAGGAAGCGTTAGCCAGCGGTATTACTGAAATCTTAATCGTTACCAGCAGAACTAAACGCGCTATTGAGGATCATTTTGACAGAAGTTCGGAACTGGAAGCCAATTTAGCGGAACATAATAAGGATGAGCTGCTGCAGCTGGTGCAGGAGATAGCGGATATTGATATCCATTTTATCCGGCAGAAGGAGGCCAAGAGCTTAGGTCATGCTATTTTATGCGCCAAAGCCTTTGTTGGCAGCGAGCCCTTTGCCGTGCTTTTGGGCGATGATGTCGTTTACAATGACGATTATCCCTGCCTGAAGCAGCTGATAGATGTGTATGCTGCGGTTGGCGGCAGCGTTCTGGGCTGTCAGACTGTGCCGCAGGAAAAGGTTTCTGCTTACGGCATTGTGGACAGTGTGCGGACTGACAAGGAACGTATTTTCCGTGTTAAAGATATGGTAGAAAAGCCTGCGGTAAATGAAGCTCCCAGTCGTTTAGCCGTGTTGGGACGATATATTATTACGCCGGAGATTTTTACTATTTTGGAAAACACAGCGCCGGGCCGCGGCGGCGAGATTCAACTGACAGACGCTTTGAAGGTTTTGGCGCAGCGGCAGGCTATGTACGCTTATGATTTTGTAGGCAGCCGCTACGATGTGGGCGATAAGCAGGGCTATTTGGAGGCTATGGTAGAGTACGCCATGCGCCGGGAGGATTTAAAGGATAAGTTTTTGGCGTATTTGCAGGGGATAGTGAAATAAAAAGGACGGCCTGCGCCGTCCTTTAAGGTACTTAATTTATTTATCACGATAGTGCGAACCGCATTGAGCTATTTCGATATTGTCGTTATTTATTCTAAAAACAATCCTGTTTTTACTGTCAATTCGCACGCTGTAAAATCCCGATAAGTCTCCCTTTAGCGGCTCTGCTTTGCCTGTGCATTGGTAGCCATTTCTAGAGATATCTTTAAGAAGATTATTGATTTTTTTGAGCGTTTTCTTATCTTGATTTTGCCAATAAATATAGTCTTCCCAAGCCTGGTCGTGCCATATTTTTGGCATTATTCCACCTCCATTAATTCGTGTTCAGTTAGATTACGGCCTGCCTTAATATCGTCGATAGCATGCTTTAATCGAGCCATATTTTCTGCACAGAAAAATGGATCTGCCGTAATTTCAAAAGGAATTCGTTGTTCTTTGGTTACTTTGGTAGCAAATAATATGAAAGCTGACGAAAGCGATAATCCCATATTTTTACAAGTCGTTTCCATATTCTTTTTTAGCTCTGCATCCATACGGAAGCTAATCATAGCTTGAGCCATAGTGTAACACCTTCTTTCTTAATTTATATTATAGCATAGATGTCCAACAAATTCTATCAAAATAAATCATTTTTTGCATAAGCGATTTGTTTTGATGCTAAAACGTAGTGCTTTGTAAATTAAATGAAGAACTGCAAAAAGTTGGCAGTGCATATCTGAAGCTTTGTGCGATATAAGATGCGTTAAAAGAAAGGTAATTATGCATACTTTGCAACAGATCATTCGCAAACTACAATTAAATAATAAACTGGCGGTTCTGCGTACTTGCGGCAGCGACTACCAAAAGGCCTTGCTGCGTGAGCTGACGGCAGAGTATAACCTGGTGGATTGCTCTTTGCCCGGCGTGCGGTTGCAGGCGGAGCAAAATCCCGGGCTTTTTGTGCAGGGCTTGCCGCTGCCTGCTTATCTTGCTAATGTGCAGCATGTGTCATTTTTACTGCCTTGTTTATTGGAAGAGAATTTTCCGGTTGCCAGGCTGATAGCCGGCTGTACCCAAAGCGCTGCTTTGCAGGAGGAGCTGCCTGATAATGCTTTTGGCAGAATCGCTTGGCTGGATTTACCTTTAGCAAATAGCGGGGCGGATAGCTTGCCTTTTGTGCCGGGAGAAAAGTATTTGCAGAGAATAGGGCAGCGGCAGCCGCGGCAGGATATGCTTGCGGCTATTATGCGCGGCAATTTATTTGCTGTGGATGGCAAGGAAGCGATGGCAGCTTATGTGCGGCGGATATTGCAGCAAAGCATTATGAAGCTGACACCGGCGCGGGACGAGCTGAAATTCTTTCGCTTTTTATGCGCTGCTGCCGGTATGGCCGGCGGCGTAGTAAATTATGCCGTACTGTCGGACGGCGTGGGTATCAGTTCGCCTACGGCCAAGCAATGGCTGAAGCTTTTGGCTGGAGCAGGCGTGATTTATTTGCTGCCGTCTATAGAGCAATTGGCTGGCAAGCGTTTGGTAAAGGCGCCGAAGCTGTATTTCAGGGATACTGGCGTGGCGGCTCATCTTTTGCAGCTGCGCGATGCGGGGGCGTTGCTTTCCAGCCTGTATTTTAAGGGGTTGTATGAAAATTATGTGCTGAACCTGCTGCGGGAAAGCTATTTGCAGCAGGGGATAATGCCGGATATGAAATTTTACCGTGACTCCAACCGCAAGGAGGTCAGCGTTATTTTGCGGCTGGATAGAGTGATTTATCCTATGCTGATTTGCCATGGGCCGTTTAACGTGCGTAAGGTTGGTAAGCTGTTTGCCGCTTTGCAGCCCTATGCGCAGGAATGCGGCTGCGGGCAGGGAGTTGGCTGCGTGCTGACTTTAGGCGGAGAGTGCCGTGAGCTGACGGAAGAAATATGGCAGGTTAATACAGAGCAATTATAGATTTAAAGCGAAGCCGCTTTTAATAGCTGGCTTCGCTTTTTGCTGCTATTTAAAATTATTGGCCTCCTTTGTTGTAATACAAATGGCACGTAGTTGTCAAAAAACAGACTGATTTACTTTTACTGCCTGTGCTTTTATGCTATAATTGGAGAGCGAAAAATTCTTTTATGGATAAATATTGAAGTATAATTGAGGTAAAACTATGCAGATTATCATTTCTCCTGCCAAGCAGATGCAGGTGGATACTGACGCCTGCTCCTGCAATGTGCCGCAGTTTTTGGAGCGCACCAAGCTTTTGTTGGCCGCTATGCGGCAGATGAGCCTGCCGGAGCTGCAAAAGCTGTGGGTCTGCAACGACGCTTTGGCGCAGCAGAATTACGAGCGCATTAAGAATATGCAGCTGGAGCGTAATCTTACGCCCGCAGTTCTGGCCTATGTAGGACTGCAGTATACGCACATGGGGCCGCGGGTGCTGGAGTGGGACGCCTGGGAGTATGTGTGTAAGCACTTGCGCATTTTATCCGGTTTTTACGGCTTATTAAAGGCTGCGGACGGTGTGGTTCCGTACCGTTTGGAAATGCAGGCCAAGCTGGCGGCGGCTGGCAGTAAAAATCTGTACCAGTTTTGGGGACGCAGCCTTTACGACGCGCTGACGGCAGAGGATAAGGTGCTTTTGAATTTGGCGTCCAAGGAATACAGTAAGGCAGTAGAGCCTTATCTGACGGACGATGTGCGCTTTGTCACCTGCATTTTTGGCTGCGCTAAGCTTGACGGCGGCTACAGAGTGAAGGCAACGGAGGCCAAAATGGCGCGGGGCAGTATGGTGCGCTGGTGCGCCGGGCATAACGCCCAAAGTCCGGAGGAGGTACAAGCCTTTGATACCTATGGCTACCGCTACCGGCCGGAGCTTTCATCCGCTAACGAATTTGTTTTTGTGAAGTAAGAGGGGGAACTATGGAATTATTATTGCAGTTCGCGTTGCTGACGTTGGGTTTTGTGCTTTTAGGCAAGGGCGCCGATTGGTTTGTAGAGGGTGCGGCGGGCATCGCTACCCGCTTTGGCATACCGCAGCTGGTGGTGGGGCTGACCATCGTCGCCATGGGAACCAGCGCGCCGGAGGCTGCCGTAAGTATCGCCGCGGCTATTAAGGGCAGCGCGGATATTACCATCGGCAATATTGTAGGCAGCAACATTATGAATATCCTGATTATTTTGGGTCTGGCGGCGGTGATTACGCCTCTGGCTGTGGCTCGATCGACCGTGCGGGTGGAGCTGCCCTTTGTGATTGCCATTACCGTCCTTTTGCTGTATCAGGGCGTGGACGGTACCATTTCTCTGGCCGACGGCATGGTGCTGTGCCTGGCCTTTGCCGTTTATCTTATTTATCTTTATACTATGGCTGTTAAAAATAAGGTGGACGACGATTTGCAGGAATACGGCTATTCCTTGCAGCGCTGCTTGCTGGCAACGGCGGGCGGCCTTGTGGTAATTATTGCCGGCAGTAATCTGACCGTCAACGCCGCGAGCGCTATTGCCGCTTACGCTGGGCTCAGCGAACGCTTTATCGGACTGACCATCGTGGCGCTGGGAACCAGCCTGCCGGAGCTGGTTACCTCGGTGACGGCGGCGCGCCGGGGCAATGCGGATATCGCCATCGGCAATATTGTGGGCAGCAATATCTTTAATATACTGTTTGTCGTCGGCTTGTCGGCGCTGATTATCGATATACCCTTTGCAGCCGCGTTTCAGTTCGACTCTTATGTTGCCATCGGCACGGCAGCGCTGCTGTGGCTGTGCGTGCTGCCTAAGTACCGCCTGAACCGGTGGTGCGGGGCGCTGATGCTGGCGTGCTATGCCGTATATTTATGGCGTATTTTGTAAAAAGCTGTAAATAATGTACATTTTTTAGCGCTTTTGCTGAAAAATAGCTTGTACAGTGGCCTTTTTTATGATAAAATATTTCGAGTGTAAAAATACACACGCAGGATAATTTGCCCGCTGTCTGCGTCAGCCGCGCAGTTATGGGTAAAAATGCGTCTCTGCGGAGGAAAAAACAGGAGGAAACAAAAAATGGCTATTATCTCTATGAAACAATTACTTGAAGCTGGTGTTCATTTTGGTCACCAAACCCGTCGCTGGAACCCTAAAATGGCTCCGTACATCTTTACCGAGCGCAATGGTATCTACATCATTGACCTGCAAAAGACCGTAAAGAAGGTTGACGAAGCTTACAACTTCATCCGTGAGGTTGCCGCTGCCGGTGAAAGCATTCTGTTCGTTGGCACCAAAAAACAAGCTCAAGAGGCTATGAAAGAAGAAGCTACCCGCTGCAACATGTTCTATGTAAACGAGCGTTGGCTGGGCGGCATGCTGACCAACTTCAAAACCATCCAAACCCGTATTGCTCGCCTGCGCAAGCTGGAAGCTATGGAAGCTGACGGTACCTTCGACGTTCTGCCGAAGAAAGAAGTTATCGGTCTGAAACATGAAATGGAAAAGCTGACCAAATACTTGGGCGGTATTAAAGATATGAAGAAGCTGCCGGGCGCAATGTTCATCGTTGACCCCCGCAAAGAGCACATTGCCGTATTGGAAGCTCACAAGCTGAACATTCCTATCGTGGCAACTGTTGACACCAACTGCGACCCCGACGAAATCGATCACGTAATCCCTGCAAACGACGACGCTATCCGCGCTGTTAAGCTGTTGACCGCAAAAATGGCTGACGCTGTTCTGGAAGGCCGTCAAGGTATGCAGACCGAAGAAGCTGCAGCTGAAGAAGAAGTTGCTGCTGAAGACGCTGAATAATTTAAACTTTATAATTTGAGGAGGATTTACTAATGGCTCAAATTACTGCTGCATTGGTTAAAGAACTGCGCGAACGTACCGGCGCAGGCATGATGGACTGCAAAAAGGCTCTGACCGCTGTTGAAGGCGATATGGATAAGGCTATCGACTTCCTGCGTGAAAAAGGCCTGGCTGCTGCCGCTAAAAAAGCAGGCCGCATCGCTGCTGAAGGCGTTGTTGGCTACTGCCTGAGCGAAGACGGCAAGGTTGGCACCATTGTTGAGGTTAACTGCGAAACCGACTTCGTTGCTAAAACCGATAATTTCAAAGAGCTGGTTTCCAAGATTGCAGCTCATATCGTAGCTACTAAACCGGCTGATATCGACGCTCTGCTGGCTTCCGAGATCGAAGGCCAAACCGTTGCCGACCTGGTAACTGCAAGCATCGCTAAGATTGGCGAAAAGATTAACGTTCGCCGTTTCGCTCTGTACGAAGCTCCCGAAGGCCTGGTTGCCGCTTATATCCACGGCGGCGGCAAAATCGGCGTTCTGGTAGAAATGAAGGGCGGCAGCGCCGAGCTGGGCAAGGATATCGCTATGCAGGTTGCCGCTGCTAACCCCAGCTATCTGGAGCGCACTCAGGTTCCTGCTGCTGAGCTGGAGCATGAAAAAGAAGTTTTGGCTGAACAAGCTAAAAACGAAGGCAAACCGGAAAAAATCATCGAGAAGATGGTTATGGGCCGCATCAACAAATATTACAAGGAAGTTTGCCTGGTTGACCAGGACTTCGTTAAGGATCCTGAGCAAACCATCAGCAAGCTGCTGAAAGCTAACAATGCCGAGGTTCTGGCATTTGCGCGCTTCCAGCTGGGCGAAGGCATCGAAAAGAAACAAGAGGATTTCGCTGCTGAAGTTATGTCCCAAATCAAAGGCTAATAGCTTTTGCTAATACTGACCTGCATTCTTCGGAGTGCAGGTCTTTTTGTTGTATAAGAAAAGCCGAAGGCCGGCAGTTTTGCCAGCTTTCGGCAATTTCGGCCAGCTCGCCGCTCGCGCTGTCAAAGACGGGGTTGTCGATGAGCACCTGCATAGCGGTCTGCGCTTCGTCCGGAGTTACGTCCTCGTATAATGAAATGAATAAAGCTGAATTTGATAAAATGATGAGTTTGGGCTATGCTGATCTTCTTGCAGGGAGGCATGAAGATGCAGATACGTATAGCCGTGGATAAAGGTCGCCGTAATAACATTCCGCTGCTTAGGCGTCATTTGGATAAGCTGGATATGGGGCTGGACGAGTTCTTTAGCGAAGTATGCCGGGTGCGAAGGGCATTGAAGAACCTGGAGGGGAAATAATAATAGTGTAAGTCTTGCGGGGGGGTACAGAGGTGATATAATATTAGCATGGAGACGTGCGGAGTCTTGAATATGCTTGGCAAGATATGGTGATGGTTATGGCGGTTGAAAGATCTTCGGAACAATTGAAGTTCCTTAATTTTTGCGCTTCTAAGCATACAGTGCAAATTAAAACTCTGGCCCATTATATAGTCCGATTAAATAATTTCTTCTTAGATAAGAAGATTATAAAGCAAGGCGTTTTTTCTGAGCAAGACCTAGAGGCGTTAAAAGCGTTGAAGAAAAATGATAATTGGAAAGCGTTGTTGGGCGAAGCGTTTACAGGCGGGTCGCTGCTTTTGGCAAGCCTATATTTTTTCTATTTATTAGAGTACTTGGAAGCCGGAACTATGCGAGAGCCTGTTGCTGGAGAAGTCCAGGAAAAACCGCAAGCAGAAAATGTAAGCGCATCGGACGGCAAGCCTTCTACAGCGCCCGTTGAAAGCGTTATTGACGAGGAAAAAGAAACGGCTGCGATTGATGACGCAGGCGAATCTACCGAAGAACAGCCTGAGAAAATAGTTGAACCTCCTCTCGTTTATGCTGTTCGTGATAAAGAAGCAGACGCTGAAGATGCAGGCATTAAAGCTTTACCACCAGACGAGAGCGTTTTAGGCGGCGACAAAGAAGCATTTTACTTTGTTGATTTTACCAAGATAGCTGATTTGACATATACAAGACCCATGCGATTTTCATATTTTGGTAAAGAAAAAGCGTGTGGTAAATCGTGGACTGACTTGTTCGTGAATTTTATGACCGTTATGGTGAGCGAGTATCCTGATATGTTTACAGCAGGGATGTCTTTTTCAAAAATTGGTAAACGCACCGAACTTTTGAAAAAAAGCGATGCTCATCTGATGATTGCTCCTAAAAGCATTCCTGAAAGCGATTATGTGTTGGAAACGAATTGCAGCGCAAAGAATATAGTTGCCAAAATTAAGTATATACTCGACCTTTGCCATGTGGGTGAGGAGAACATTGTAATCGGTTACGAAAGAAAGGCGCATTCTTCTGCGGCAGTAAGTAATAGAGAAAATGTTTCTGCCCAACAAGCAGAGCCAGCTTTTAAAAATGAAGAGTACATTTCTACACAAAAGGAAGAGCCTGCTTTCATAAACGAGGAATATGCTTCTGTGCTGCAAGAACGCTTCTCAAAGGGCTTCCGCATGGAATCTTCCTTGGAGATTAGAAAATTCAGGCGCTATTATGCCGCGCAGTTTGGCAAGGAGCTGGCTGATTCTGATGAGTTAATCACGCGGAATATCAAGCGGCTGTGCATTTTATATGCAGGAAAAGCTTTCTTGCCCGCTGTTATGCTGAGCGAGGAGCTAAAAGAAAAATTGCTGCATTACATTGAAGAAAGCTTTGCCAGCGGGAAAAAAGTAATTTACTTTCAGGCGTTGTACAATCATTTTGCGCAAGACTTTCTGGATTATCCTATCCATGATGCCGATATGCTGCGGATATATCTTGAGCATTTACACATTGACGGCGTCTTTATAAAGTGTGACTTTATTTCTAAGGAAAGATACGTAGTCGTAGACCCGGTTGCAGAAATCCGCCAATGCTTGCAGGAGTACGCGCGGCCTGTGGAATATGAGGAAGTATTCGCAGCTTTGCCGCATATACCCCAAAGCAATATTAAATATATACTGAACGGCAATAGAGAATTTGTCAATAACGGCGGCGGGGCCTATTTCCATGAAAGCTCGCTTATGCTTTCCCATGAAGAATTAGAGAATATAGCCGCTATTATCGACTACTATATTCAGGATAAGGAATTCATGGGAGGCAACGAGCTGTACGAAGCAGTTAAGGCGAAGTACCCTGACATAATCGACAATAACGCTATCTATTCTGTTAATGGCTTCAGGGATGCGTTGAAGTATAAGCTTGGCGAGCGTTTTTATTTTAAAGGCAATGTTATTAGCCGTTACGGTAAGCCTTTGTCCATGACGGACGTGTTCGCTAATTATGCAAAACGTCACGATAGCTTTACGCTGACGGAGCTGCAGGCGTTAGCGGGAGAATTGGCTACGGGAATATATTTTGAGCCTGTTTACGAGAATAGCCTGCGTATCAGCCGGGAGCAATTTGTCGCCAAGAGCCGCGCCCACTTTTTGGTGGACGAAACGGACGCTGCGCTCGACCGCATTTGCGCGGGCGATTACATCGCTATTAAGGAAATTACGAACTTTGGCATGTTCCCCTACGCCGGATTTGCGTGGAATAGTTTTTTGCTGGAGCATTATGCGGCATTTTACAGCCATAAGTATAAGCTGCTGCACTGCGGTAGCTTTAATGCGAAAACGTGCGTGGGCGTTATTGTTAAAAAGAGTGCGGGGATAGACGCTTTCGATGATTTGGTCGTTGATTTATTAATGCATACGGATATCGAACTGAATAAAGCTTCTGTACTGCAATATTTGAGCGATATCGGTTACATTGCCCAACGTAAATATTCTAATATAGAAGCGCTCATCATCAAAGCCAACGCGCAAAGAAACAGGAAGGACACTGATTAAAATGTACTCATACAGTTGGGACGCTGCAACAGGCGGCTTGCTGCTGAACAGCTCGCCGCTTGCGTTTAGCAAGGAACCGCGTCCCGTTTATTATAAAGAGCTCGATGTTTTGGGGTTCGATAAGCATTGGCAGTATGCTAAGAGCGATGCCTACCCGTATATGTGGGCGGAAGCCAATAATTATTTTTACCGGGGAAGGCTGGTGGCCAAAACCAAGGGCGGCAGTATGTGTACCGCGCCGGAGATTATTCTTATTGACGAGCCTGAACCGGACGGAGCGCCCCTGCGCTTTGTCGATATTCCGGCCATGGTGGAAAAAAACCGCGATATTCTGGAAAAGCTGGCGTCGGAGACGATAAGAAAGATTTATAACATTTACGTCGAGTATATGAATAAAGTAGACGTTTTCTATGTCGCGTTCAGCGGCGGCAAGGACAGCATTGTAACGCTGGATTTAGTGCAGCGCGCCTTGCCGCATAATAAATTTAAAGTCCTTTTTGGTGATACTGGGATGGAGTTCCCGGATACGTATAAAGCAGTTGAAGCTGTAGAACAGCAATGTATTGAAAATAATGTAGAGTTTCTTCAGGCTAAGTCTGATTATAGCCCTGCATTTACTTGGAAAAAATTCGGCCCGCCGGCTACGGTCACGAGATGGTGCTGTAGTGTGCATAAGACTGCGCCGCAAGTACTGAAATTAAGAGAATATACTGGTTTGCATGATTTTATCGGTATGGCGTTTATCGGTATCAGGGCTAGCGAAAGCCTGTCGAGAAGCGAATATGATTATATCAGCCTTGGGGAAAAGCATAAAGGGCAATATAGTTGCAATCCCATATTGGAGTGGAATTCTGCCGAGTTGTATTTGTATATCTTTATGCAAGACTTATACATGAACGAAGCATATAAAAAAGGCAATCGTCGGGTGGGCTGCCTGGTTTGTCCTCGTGCAGCAGAAAGAAATGATTATATGAGTAGAGAATTGTATTCTGAAGAATACGATTCTCTTATTGGGACAGTACGTGATTTATATAAAAAATCATTTTCTTCTACGGAACAGTTGGATGAGTTTATCGCAAACGGCGGTTGGAAGGCTCGTAAAAATGGGCGAGATATTTCGATTGAATTGAATTATTCAGAGCAAATGGAAAATGGCAGACCGACACTCAGGATAAATAACCCTCAAACGGACTGGAAAATATGGATTAAGACAATAGGCGTGCTTTTAAATGACGAGTCTCCGTATAGAATCTTGTTCCGCAAAGAGCAGTATATTTTCGACGTTATCGAAGAACAAGGAAGTATTTGCGTAAGTTATTCGTCGGAATTGTCAAAGAAAAATTCCATGTTTGTCAAGCTATTAAAAAACGTATTTAGAAAAGCAGCTTGCTGTATTCGCTGCCGGGAATGTGAAGTAGATTGCCAATTCGGGTGTATCAATATGGATAAGGGAGTTTTGAGTATCAGCGACGACTGCCGACATTGCGCGTTGTGCCATAAGGTTGAAAAAGGATGTTTGATATATAAATCTTTAGAAATGCCAAGGGGAGGATTAAGAATGAGCGCTAATAGAAGTTTGAATTGTTATTCACATCATGCGCCTAAGATTGAGTGGTTTAACCAATATTTTAATTTTAAGGAGAGCTTCGCACAGAAGCATTCGCTTGGTTCTCAGATGTACAGCTTCTTTAGGCGTTTTCTTAGGGATGCAGGATTGCTTGAAGAGAATGGTTATAGTAGCTTTGCCGGTGTTATTAACAATATCGGATTAGATAATTTATCAAGCTGGGCGTTAATGTTGACCAATTTGGCATATACGCCGCAAATAAATTGGCTCATTAAACGTGTTAAATTGCATGAGACTGTCAATAAGGAATATACTCTCTCCTTGCTGGTAGCGGACGGAGCGAAAGAAAGTTGGGTCGGCGATATCTGGAGTTCTTATTCTAGGATTCTTGCGCTTCCGTTCAGTGAAGTCGGTTTAGGCGTTGCTAATCGTGAAAAGAATACAATGCTTTCTATCACAAGAAACAGCTGGCAAAACCCGGAGCCGCGCGTAATCCTGTACTCTTTGTTTAAATTTGCCGAGGCGTGCGGCAATTATTACCAGTTCACATTATCCAGATTATTGAACCACGATATCGATAGCGACGGCGTAAGTCCGACGGAAATTTTCGGCTTGGAACGGGAGCAGATGGAAAAAATATTGAACGGGCTGTCCATCAACTATCCTGATTTTATCAACGCCAGCTTTACGCTGGATTTGGATAATATTACGCTTAACAGTGAAAAGACTGCGCAAGACGTTTTAAATTTATTCTGATTTTATGCTAAGGAGATGGCGTTCATGCCGATGTTAGAGAAATACCGTCATTATTTTGATATTGACCCCGATTATTTTCCCGCCGTAAACGAGGCGGTTATCAATAAAAACCCGGAGATGTGGAAGAAATTTTTCCCGCATGAAACCTTTATTAAGCTCATTAAAAATACGGTGGATGTGCTTTCCCGCAAGCAAAAGATGTGCCTGTGGGTGGAAGGCGCGTATGGCACGGGCAAATCGCACGCAGTGCTGACGCTGAAAAAATTGCTGGACGCCGGCGAGGAGGATACGCGCGCTTATTTTCAACGCTACAGCATGGATAGCGATTTGTGCAACCGCTTTCAGTCCGTTAAAAACAGCGGACGCATTTTGACGGTACACCGTTACGGTTCGGCGACTATCCGCGGCGACCACAATCTCATTTTCGCTATCCAGGAAAGCGTAGAGAAGGCCCTTACTGAAGCCGGTATTGAAAACAAGGGTGGAAATGCCTTGAAGGAGGCTACGGTGGAGTGGCTTTCCGATAGGTGTAACAGGGATTATTTTAACGCCTTGATTACCGGGGCTTACGCCGATTTGTTTGGCGGGGACGACGTTGACGCCGTTATTAACAAGTTAAAGACTTTCTCCGGCGACGCGCTGGCGAAGGTTATGGACGATATTTTTAAAGTGGCTGACGAACGGCAGATTAAAATGCTGTCGCTCAGCACTGCCGGTTTATGCAGCTGGCTGCGGGAGATCATCAAAGCGAACGAGTTAAAAGCCATCGTCTTCATCTGGGATGAGTTTACGGAGTATTTTAAGAATAACGCGCGTAATTTGACGGGCTTTCAGGAGCTTTGTGAACTTAGCGAAACAGAACCGTTTTATTTTATCTTAGTTACCCATTTAACGCAGGGGCTTTTTTATGAACGCGATAAGGACTTTATTAAATTGAACGACCGCTTCGTAAAGCCGCATTGTTTAATCAGCCTGCCGGAAAATATCGCTTTTCAGCTGATGGGCGCCGCTATGGAAAAGAACAAGGATTCTGAAGTCGCTGCCGATTGGCAGGATGTGCTGGGCGATTTGATAGACAGAACTAAGGAATCCCGCAAATTGGTGAAGAACGTAGCGCATATTTCCGATCAGGAAATGGTGGGTATTCTGCCTATTCATCCTTACGCGGCGCTTTTGCTGAAGCATATTTCCGCTGCGTTTGATTCCAACCAGCGCAGTATGTTCGACTTTATTAAGAATGACCGCGGCGATGAAATCAAGGGCTTCCAATGGTTTATTGATAAATTGGGGCCGGAGGACGAGAACCCGCTCCTCACTGTCGATATGCTGTGGGAGTTTTTCTATGACAAGGGCAAGGACTATCTTGCTCATGATATCCGCTCCATCTTGGATTATTACAACCGCGCGGGAAATAAAAGCCTGATTCCGGATCAGAAGCGCGTATTAAAGACAGTATTGCTGCTGCAGGCAATTTCGCAATATGCGGGCGATTCCGTAGAGCTGTTTATCCCTAACGCCAGAAATATCGATAACGCCTTTGAAGGCACGGATTTAGACGGGTCTGCTTCCCGCTGCGCCGCTCAGCTCGTCCGGGATAAGGTTTTGTTTGAGAAACCGTTGGGAGCGGGCAAATCACAGTACGCTGCGTATAATAACGAAGGCGAAATCGATACCAGGCCCTTTGAGGAGCAAATTGATAAAAGAAGTACGTCTGCGTTGATTACGGAAGAATTGACGGATAAGACAAGAATTGTCGACGCGGTTACGCTTGCCGGGGCGTTGAAGCTGCGCTATGAATTGAGATATGTTTCGTCCATGGATTTTGAATCTACAATCAGGCAATTACGCAATACGGAAGAGAAGTACGTCAATAAAATTGTGGCAGTCGTTTGCTTTGCCAAGGACGATAGTGAAAGCGTTCTCATTGGCAAAAAAATTCACGAGGCTCTTGAAGCCGGAACGTACAATATGATTTTCATCGACGCTTCGAGCACTCCTTTCGGCGCAGACGGATACGCCTGTTATCGCCTCGATATGGCGCGTTCCATGGCCCAGCAGGGCAAGGATAATGATTTGGCTAAACAATATGCCAATAATGCCAAGGACAGCCTGAAGAAATGGAAGTCGAGAATAGCCGGAGGAGAGTTCGTCGTGTATACGGCTGCTAAACGCGACGGCGAGCGGGCGATTACGCTTGATAATTTGTATGAAATTCTTGGCGAGATTAACAAGAAGAAATTCCCGGAATGCCTTGAAAGCGTATACAATGTAATCGAAAATATGTATACGCCCAGCAATATGAAGCAGGGCGTAGAGTGTGCCTGCAATCAAAAAACGAGCGGTACCTTCCGGTCGGGCAGCAAGGAAACGCAGCTGGAGAAAGCCCTTGACGGCGCGTGGAATGTGGATAAGTACTGGGATGTTATTCCGTATCTGCATATTTCTAAAATTAAGCGCTGTGTCGACGGGTTTATTGACGAACGCTTTCACAACGAAGGCGGGCGCGTTTCCATCAGGCAGATTTTCGACGTGTTGAAAGCTGCGCCGTACGGCTTTATGCCTTGCAATCTGTCCGCGTTTATGCTGGGCTTTATCTTGAAGGAATATACGGACGGAACCTATAGCTGGAGCGACGGGTTGCAGAACGATATTTTAAACGTCAATAAGCTCAAGGAAATGATTGACGAAGCTATCCGCTTGGAAATTACGCCGAATCCGAGGTACAGGGATAAGTACATAGTTTCGATGACGCCGAAGGAAAAAGCGTTTAACGAGCTTACCGCCGCCGCTTTTGCTATCCCTCTCAATATGTGTACCTCCGTACCCAATACCAGGGAACGCATCCGCAGCAAGATGAAAGAATACGCTTTCCCGCTGTGGACGGTACAGTCGCTGCTGGCAACGGAAGCTTTGAAGACGGATACCACAGCTTTGGCTAAACTTATTGATTTGTATTGCGGAATCGCTAACAGCAATAACATGGGAGCTGCCCAATCCGACAGCGATATCGCTATGTCCATCGGCGAGCTGGCTATGGCTAATCCGACTGCCGCCGAAGATTTAAAGAAATTATTCTGTAAAGAAAAGTGTATGTCGGGTATGGCGCAGTATCTTAAAAGCTTCGACGATGGGGCGCTCGTTTCGCTGGCAGGGGAAATTGACGACGGCGGGCAGTATATAAACGTCCTGCGTAAGAAGTTTGATGCGGATGCGGCTAATTGGGTCTGGAATATAGAAACGGCACAGCAGAAAATCAGGGAAGTGATTTTGGAATATAAAATTATTGCAGAGAGCAATAAGATTATTTCTAAAAATATTTCTTTGGAGGATACTGTGCGCGAATGGTGCGATAAATGCGGTTATATCAGGATAGCGTGTGTTGCCGCCAAAAAGGAGCTTGGCGAATTAGGTTCATTCCTTGATATCCTGTTCAACGTGAAGAAGGCGGGTACGCTGCTCGACTCGCAGAAGCAGAAATTCTTGGAGTTGCTGCAAGCGAGCGGCGAGGCGTTTCGTAGTTTCTACACCAATCAGGTTGACGTTTTCAAGCGGGTCTGCAATTTTTATCTGGACGGCATTTCTGATGAAGAAATCAAAGAAGTATTTGACACCCTTCCTGCGGGAGCTTTTACTTACGATAGGAAGGAGTACTTCGATACGGTCGAAGCCAAGGTAAAAGCCTATAAAGAGGGCTTGAAAAGTACGAAATTAAAGAATATGTGGCGGGAAAAGACGGGAACCGCTACGCCTCGCGCATGGTCTAAACAGCATGGGATGCCAATTCTGTGCCTCGTTCCAGATTCTGAAATTGGCAAAGCCAGGGCTGCTTTTGCCGCGGTAAATAGAAGCAAATCCGACGAAGCTACTATCGATAAAGCTTTGGAGTATTTCGCAACGACGCATTTCTTCGATTTATTGTCTGATGAAAGGGAATTGGACAAGGCGTTCAGAGAGGTAATTATAAAGTCCTACGCTGTTATGCTGACGGATATTCAGGAAGTAAAGGACTATTTGGATTCGCATATTACGGCCGAACCGTTTGAATGGTTTGGCTTGCCGGAAGTCGATAAAAAGTTACAGCAGATGGCGGAAGCAAAATATAACCAGGGCGGCTGCGACCGGGCTCTCGCTAAGATTGACGAGATGGGTATCACGGACGTTAAAAAGTATTTGAAAGAGCTGATTCGGGATAATATGGTTGTGGGCATGGAAATTATTAAAGGAAACTAAGGGGGGCTTCTGTATGACGCTGGATGCAGTCTGGAAAAAGATAGGCAGGTATCTGAAAAAAGAAGATGCAGGCTCCCTGGTAGTCAACGTGCAAAACAAGCGCGATTTGGACGCTATAGTAACGCGTTATAATTTGCCGCAGAATAATTTTATCCATGCGTCGGATTCGCAGTTTTGTAAAGCCGACGAATTTCCGTCGACGGCTTCTCTTTTAAATTTTTTGGCACAAGGCAGCGGCATTTATTTCGTTTGCGAAGTAGCGTCGTTCTTCCGGCTGCAAGGCGAGGTCGCATTGAAGCAAATCTTGCGGGAATTGCTGTTCCTGAATATTACAGGGCATGTGGTTATTCTTACATATCAATGCGCAGCTCTTTTAGCGTCCATGATAAAAAGCGACAGGCGTTTAGAAGCAAGAATTTGCCTTGTTGACGGCGACAAGGACGAGCTGCCTAAATTGGTATTTACGGTTAAAGATTTGAAGAGCGCTGAGCCTGATAAGAATGTCGTGGGTATCGAGCAAATACCCAGGGCTGTGGAAGCGGGTATTGCAGGCGAGCTTTATGTTGAAACAAAAAAAGCTAGGAAGAATTTCCCGCATTCTTTGTATTCAATCAGCGAGATGAAAAATGCCTATGAGATTCTTTGCAAAAAGGATAACAAGACGGCGGCGCTCGCCAAAGGCGTCGGCTCCGATGACGATTGGCAGGACGCGTTAGCTGAATTTCAAGAGTATGCATCTTGGGAACAGCTGATTTTTGATAAAATTGGCGATATCCATCATTTGGATAGAGGTATATCCCATTATCAGTATAACCGTAGCGATAAAAGATGGTTATGGTATTATTTTATCGGGTTAAAATTATTTGGCGCGCCCATGGATAAGTATTTGCATAGCGTTGCTCAGCAGTCGGAAACAGTAGCAGATTTTGTGCGCAATATTTTCCTGGCTATCCTGGATTTTCCACCAAGCAGCAAAGAGTTCGCGGCTCTGTATGGGCGGCGTAAAGAGCTGCTGAACGCCATTGGCAACCCCGCGGAGGAAGTGGCGCATTATTGCAGGCTTGTCCTTAGTAAGGAGCGCGACGCGCTTTATTACCTGACGGATAATACTCTGCAGGAAAAGCAATGCTTCTTCAGGCTTTTGGATAAATATGCCCTCGATTATGAGCGCGGCGAACTCCTTGCAATTATTGAGAGAGTATACCCGGCTTTGGGTAATTACCTCAATCCCTATCGCTTCAAAAATAATTTACTGGATAACTATTTTCAGGAATATAAATATCAAAAGGTTATCAATAAAATTCTGCCTGAGTTTATGGATGTTGTAGAGCGGCAGGCCGTCGCACGCGATTATAACGCGCTGCTGCAACCGCGGAGTTCTGTGGTGGAAAGGCTCGACAGCGAGAACGCGCAAACATATTTTACGGACGCTATGGGCGTAGAGTACCTGGGCTTTATTATGGCGAAATGTCATGACTTAAAGCTTATGGCCAAGGTAACGGTATGCCGCAGCGAATTGCCTTCCATTACAAGCCGCAACAAGGAATTTTGGGACGTGCTGTCGACAGAGCAATACCCGATTATCACTTTTGATAAAATCGACAAGATTAAGCATCATGGCGAGGAGGGTTATGATTACAGCAGGCCGGACGGCAAGCTGCCAATTCATTTGATTCGCGAGCTGGAGCTGATTGACGGCTTATTGGAACAAATCAGACTGGATCTCGTGAATGGCGCTTACAGTAAAGCTATCTTGATTTCCGATCATGGAGCCAGCAGACTGGCCGTAATCCACGAAACTGAAAATCTGCTTGAGATGGAGCTGAACGGGCAGCATTCCGGCAGATGCTGTCCTAAAAGCGCTATCGATGAAAAACCGGACAACGCTACGGATGCGGATGATTTTTGGGCGCTGGCAAACTATGACCGGTTTCAAGGCAGCCGTAAAGCTAATGTTGAGGTTCATGGCGGCGCAACCCTTGAAGAAGTCGTTGTGCCGATAATCGAGCTTTCGTGCTTGCCTGCCGCCGTGGAAGTAAAGCTTATGCCGGCAGAAGCTGGCAGAACATTCGTTGGCGTTCCGGAAATATTGGTAAGCTACAGAAAGAAAGCGGCTATCAAGATTTTTGCAACGCAAAAATTACTGGATGTTTCCGTTCGGATAGACGGGCATGAGTATGAGGCAAGGGCGATTGACGATAATTTCTATATTATCGAAGCTATGCCTGAAATTCGTCGCGCTAAAACATATGAAGTAGACGTTTATGTCGGCGGAAACAAAATAGCCTCCGCACTTCCGCTAATAGTGAAAAAAGAAAGCGGCAGCGAAAAGAGTATTCTTTAGGAGAAAAGTAAATGATTGAAAAACTTAGAGATTGTTTCGATGAAATGGTCGTCTATAAAGATTTGCGCAAAAGTAATTTCTTTTCGGCTCTGGGGCTGCCATCCTTTTTGCGCGATTGGCTTATAAAAAAGTTTGCGGATGAAAATGGCAATATCGATATTGCGGAACTAACGGATTTTATTCATACTTACTTGCCCAATAAAGAAGAGTGGGTGCGTATTAAAGACAGAATTATAAATGATAACGAGCGCGTAAAGCTTTTGACCAAAATATCAGTGGATATTAGCATTAAGACCGGGGAAATAACTTTCTCGCTTCCCGATTTTGGCTTGAACAATAAGGAGAGCATGATTGATTATTCGACATGGGAGCGATATCGCGGCGAACTGATTAACGGGCAGGAAGTGTGGGGAGTAGTAGAGCTTGGCTATAGAATGCCGGACGATACTGTAAAGCCGAAGCAGCCGGGCAAGATTCGCCTGACTGGCTTTACTAATTTCTGCCCTTATACGATTGACCTTGATTATTATAAGGACGTTCGCAATGAGTTCACTACGTCTGAATGGATTGACGTTTTGCTGGGAGCAATGGACTATAATGCCGATGGCTACGAGGATGAAGAACAAAAGCTTGCCATGCTTACGCACGTTTTGCCGTTTGTAGAAAAAAGATTAAATCTTATTGAGCTTGCGCCCAAAGGAACGGGAAAATCGTATGTTTTTGGACATGTGAGCAAGTACGGTATGCTTACGGATGGCGGCAGGGTAACGCGTGCGAAAATGTTCTACGATACGGCGCGGAAAACGCCGGGCTTTATTACCGGGAATGACTTTGTGGCGATTGATGAAGTAAAGCTTGTGCAATTTGGCGATGTTAATGAAATGCGTTCCATTATGCAGGGATATATGGAATATGGCAAATTCAACATCGGCGGATATGAAGGTAAATCCGATGCAGGTGTAATTTTCCTTGGCAACATAGCGCAAAGTCGTATGGACGAATACCAGAATATGTTCTCGGAGCTGCCGGCTTTATTTCAGGAGAGCGCTCTTGTCGACCGCATCCACGGATTTATAAAAGGGTGGGATATCCCTAGGATGAACGACGACCTTAAAATATCCGGGTGGGCGCTAAATTCCGAATATTTCTGCACGATTCTGCACGAACTTCGCAACGATGTAAGCTATCGAGCTATTGTAGACCAAATTGTCGACGTCCCTGAAAAAGCGGATACCCGCGACACAGAAGCAGTAAAGCGAATCGCCACGGCTTACCTTAAACTGTTATTTCCCAATGTTAGAGCTGCGCGGGATATCAATTTAAAGCATTTCCAACAATACTGCTTACGCCCTGCCATTCGCATGAGGAGGATTATCAAAAGGCAGCTTGGGATTTTGGACGTAGAATTTAAAGGAAAAGACGTGCCTTCTTTTTCTTTAAGGGAGCTTAGCGATGAAAATTGACTGCGTTATTTGCGGAAAAGAAAGCTTAGATAAGGATACTATTGGCATTAACAAAAAGCTTTTAGGAAAATCTATTAACAATTATTATTGTATGGACTGCCTGGCGGAATATTTAGAATGCACGGTTCAGGAGCTTTTCGATAAAATAGAGGAATTTAAGGAAGAGGGTTGCACCTTATTCAAATGAATAACAAAAAGTTTATTTATGCCGACCACGCGGCTACGACTATGCTTTTACCGCAAGCTTTGGCCGCGATGACGCCTTTTCTTACAGCTGAATATGGTAACGCTTCCACGTTGTATTCTTTAGCGAGGGAGCCGAAAAAAGCGTTAGCAGACGCTCGCAGCGCTATCGCCGCTTGTATTGGCGCTGAGCCGGAAGAAATATTTTTTACTTCCTGCGGCACGGAAGCTGATAACTGGGCTTTGAAGGGAACTGCTTTCTGGTTTCCACAGCAAAAGAAACGCATTATCACAACTGCTATAGAGCATCATGCCGTTCTTCGCTCATGCCAGCTCTTAGAGCGCATGGGTTATGATGTTGTATATTTGCCTGTGGATGCGCAGGGGTTGGTCGCTAAAGAAGCTTTGCGTGCGGCCATCAATAGCGTTACGGTTTTAGTTTCTATCATGCTGGCTAATAACGAAATCGGGACAATTGAACCGATACAAGAGCTGGCCGGGGTTGCGCATGAATTTGGCGTGCCTTTCCATACCGATGCGGTGCAAGCGGTCGGGCATATACCAATAGACGTTAGAAAATTAGGCGTGGATATGTTGTCTGCATCAGCCCATAAATTCAATGGACCCAAGGGAATCGGCTTTTTATATATAAAGAGGGGCTTGAAATTAGCTAATTTGGTAGACGGCGGGGCACAGGAATCTGGCAGGCGAGGGGGAACGGAAAACATTGCCAGTATTGTCGGCATGGCGGAAGCGTTGCAGTTTAATGTGGCGAATCTGGAAGCCCACACCGAACGCCTCAATAGGCTGTGTAAGCTTTTGCTCGACGAACTGGATAAAAAGCGTTTGCCTTATGTTTTAAACGGTTCCGAACATCGTATACCAGGCAGCTTAAGCTTATCCTTTGCCCATGAGGACGGGGAAGCGCTTTTACACAGATTGGATCTTATGGGAGTGGCGGTTACTACTGGGTCTGCATGCAATTCCCATGAGACGGAGGTGTCGCATGTCTTGCAAGCTATCAAGTTACCGGCTCATTTAGCTAAGGGCACTATTCGCGTTACTTTAGGCTTTGAAAACACGGAAGAAGAAGTAAAGAGGATTGCGCTTTGCTTGGCGAAGCTCCTTGCAAGCGCGAAGTAGCGGCTTGTGTGGGGATGGTGGACAAATAAAGGGCGGGCACACCACAGAAAATGACAAATTACTGTAAAAGGAGCTGCCGCATCAGACGATTTATTTTCGTCAATGCGGCAGCTCCTTAAAGCTTTGTGTGCCCGGCATGGGCGATAACTAGGTGGTGAAAGTCCACTACGCGCTCGGTAG
>NZ_CAJMEH010000031.1 GCF_905212365.1 uncultured Phascolarctobacterium sp. | reverse complement strand
CCGCAGCCGGAACTGCCGCTGTGCAGACGAGGATTAACGCCGCTGCGGGGGCAAAGGTAAAGCTGGTGCAGGTGCAGCTTTTGGGCGGCGGCTTTGTGCATTTGAACGATGTGGGCAGCGAGCTGGGCGGCGGGGCGCGGCTGGAAATTTTGCAGCTGCAGCTGGGCGGCAGCAAGGCTTATAACGGCGTGCGCACAGAGCTGACCGGCGAGGGCAGCAGCTTTGAGGCGGCGGCAGGCTATTACGGACGCCGCGGCCAGCGCATCGATATGAATTTTATCGCTAATCATTACGGCAAAAATACGGCCTGCGTTATGAACGCTGACGGCGTGCTGCAAAGCGGCGCGTTTAAAATTTATCGCGGCACTATTGATTTTAAAAACGGCTGCGCCGGAGCTGTCGGCGACGAGAAGGAAACGGTGCTGCTGCTCAGCGACGATGTGGTGAACCAGTCCATTCCGCTGATTTTGTGCAGCGAGGAGGATGTGCAGGGTAATCACGGGGCCAGCATCGGCAAGCTGGACGAGGACTTGCTGTTCTATTTGTGCAGCCGCGGCTTCAGCGAGCAGGATGCGATAGATATGATGGCGAAGGCTAAAATTGAAGCCCTGTGCCGCAAAATCGGCGACGAGGATACGGTGCAGCTGGTGGAACGCTATTTGGAAGGAGTAATTGCTGATGGTCAGTGATAAGGATTTACTTGCTTACGATTATAAAAATGATTTTCCGCTGCTGGCCAATATGGACGTGGCTTATCTGGATAACGCGGCTACGGCGCAGCGTCCCCTGTGCGTCATTGAGGCCGAGCGCGATTTTTATTTAAAGCATAACGCCAATCCCCTGCGCGGGCTGTATCAGCTGGCTATGGAAGCGACGGACGATTACGAGGACGCCCGCGCCGCCGTGCAGAAATTTATTAACGCCAAGTATTTTGAAGAAATTATTTTTACTCGCAATACGACGGAGAGCCTGAACTTGGTGGCTTACAGCTACGCTCTGCATAATTTGCAGCCCGGCGACGAAATTGTGACGACGATTATGGAGCATCACAGCAATATGCTGCCCTGGCGTATGGCGGCCGCACAAACCGGCGCTGTGGTAAAGTATATCGAGTGCGCCGCCGACGGCAGCATCACGGACGAGGCTTTGACGCAGGCTATTACGCCGCGGACAAAAATTGTGGCGATGGCGCAGGTTTCCAATGTGCTGGGCCGGTTGAACCCGGTGGAAAAGGCTATCGAGCTGGCTCACAAGGTAGGCGCGGTGGCCGTTATCGACGCCGCCCAGAGCGCGCCCCATATGGCTATCGACGTGCAGAAGCTGGACGCGGACTTTTTGGCTTTCAGCGGGCACAAGATGATGGGTCCCATGGGCATCGGCGTGCTGTACGGCAAAAAGAATTTGCTGGACGCTATGCCTCCCTTCATGAGCGGAGGCGAGATGATTAGTATGGTGAGCCGCGACGGGCAGGAATACGCGCCGCTGCCCCATAAATTTGAAGCTGGTACGGTGAATGCCGGCGCGGCTGCCGGTCTGCATGCGGCTATCGATTATATCAACAGCATTGGCTTTGACGTTATCGAAGCCCGCGAAGCGGCTTTGACAAAGCTGACTTTTGAAGGCATGCGGCAGATTGAAGGCGTGCGTATTATCGGCGCGCCCGACGTTGAAAATCATAAAGGCATTATTACCTTTACTATCGACGGCGTGCATCCTCACGATATCGCCGCTATTTTGGACGCCGACGGCGTGAATATCCGCGCGGGCAATCACTGCGCCCAGCCGCTGCTGGACCATTTGTGTACGGGCGCGACGGCTCGCGTCAGCCTGGCTTTTTACAATGACGAGGCCGATGTGCGGCGTTTGCTGGACAGCTTAAAAACTATCAGGGAGAGAATGGGCTATGGCAGATAACAGAAGCTTTTATAATGAAATTTTACTGGACCATAATATGCATCCGGGGCATAAGCACGAGCTGCCGGACGCCGATATGGAAATGCGCGGCTATAATCCCACCTGCGGCGACGATATTACTATGAAGCTGAAAGTGAAGGACGGGGTAGTGACTGACGGCGCGTTTGTAGGCAGCGGCTGCGCGATTTCCCAGGCCAGCGCCGATATGATGCTGGATTTGGTTATCGGCAAGCCGAAGGAGGAGGCCCTGCGCTTGTCGGATATTTTTCTGCGCATGATTAAGGGTACGGCCAGCGAGGAGGAAATCGACGAGCTGGAGGAGGCCGGCGCGCTGAAGGACGTTTCTCATATGCCGGCCCGTGTGAAATGCGCGGTTTTGGGCTGGCATACGCTGGAGCAAATGCTGAATAACGAAGAAAAATAAAAATACAAATTGAATATTATTGAAGCGAAGCAAGCTTGCGTAAAGGTGCAGGCTTGCTTTTGCTATATAGAAGATAGCGCTGGGGTTAATGGTAATAAGTAGCTGAGCCGTAAGAAAAATCTGCTTTCGGAAAAACGTGCAATATACGCGTTGAAAAAGGCGGAAAAATGTGTTGTGCTATTTTCTGATGAAAATAAAGGCGGTGACGCATATGAAACGAAGCGTATTTTCGCAGCTTATAAAAGGGCGGCAGGGCGCGGGACTTTGAGGAAGCGATTGAGTGGCTTGTTTCAGCTGGTATGCTCAATCGCATTTATAATGTCTCCAAGATGGAACATCCTCTTTCTGCATTTGATAAGCTCGATCAATTCAAACTTTTCCTGTTTGATACAGGGCTGCTCAAACATATGGCTGGCGTTGATAATAGCGCAATCTTGCTGCAAGCTGATTATCAATTTAAAGGCCCGCTGACCGAAAATTACGTTTTGCAGCAGCTTCGCGGGCAGTTTGAGGTGGAGCCGCGCTATTACTCGGACAAAGCCGGAGAGATTGACTTTTTATTGCAAAACGGTACGGAAATAATTCCTGTTGAGGTAAAGGGCGGCGAAGATAAGTCCGCGCCTTCCTTCAAACGGTATATTGCTAACCGTCATCCTGAACACGCTATCCGCCTTTCAAAGCGGGGATATCGCAAGGACGGCGAGATTACGAACATTCCTCTTTACTTGGCTAGAAAGCTTAAAGAGTTGCTTTAATGCTCATGTGTCATAAAGTAACACACAAGAATTTGATTGATAGCTGCCTCACTATTCCGTAAAAAATATTTCAAAAAAGCAAGTTGATATATTGACTTTTTTCGATTTGAGCGTTATACTGTTCTTAGAACAAATCGAAAAAAATAAATGTGAGGTGTGAATATGAGCGACCATGCAGCAGATGCAAAAGTTTTTAAGGCTTTTGATG
This sequence comes from uncultured Phascolarctobacterium sp., assembly GCF_905212365.1. Lineage (GTDB taxonomy): Bacteria > Bacillota > Negativicutes > Acidaminococcales > Acidaminococcaceae > Phascolarctobacterium_A. The sequence goes on along the minus strand of NZ_CAJMEH010000031.1, from coordinate 18,281 downwards.
ATATAAACCGACTTCAAATATTGGAAATGCTTCGGGAGAGTGAGAAGTGTGCGTGCGTATTACTGGAGAATTTACAAATCAGCCAGTCCACATTGTCCCATCACATGAAAATTTTATGCGATTCCGGCATTGTCACCGGGCGAAAAGAGGGAAAATGGACGTATTACTCTATCAGCAAAGAGGGAAGCCGGAAAGCAAGTGAGCTGCTGAAATTGTTAACAACAACAATATGAATGATTTTCCTCTAAGGAGGGCAAAAGGCCACGTTTATAGGCGTGGCTTTCCATTAAAACTACATATCGAAAAAAATCGAACTGTATGTTTGTTGATATAGATAAAGTAATGACAGGAGGACACAAAATGTGTGTATGCGGACGGCGGCTACAATGTCGCTCTCAATAGCTAATGATATTTTCTTTGAGTAAAACATATCAAAACAGAAAGGAAATATCAATCTATGTTTACAACTGAAACATTTATCCATGCAGGCAAAACATTTCTCATGCTATTTGGTGAATTGTTCGCTCTATTTATTGGCATTAGCTTTGTGGTTGCGCTGCTTCAAATTTATATTTCGCAGGAACGAATAAAGCGGGTGTTGACAACACCACGTAAAGGTATGAATAGTATTCTCGGAGCCTTATTGGGCGCAGTCACTCCGTTTTGTTCCTGTTCTACAATCCCAGTGTTGGTAGGACTATTCAAAAGTGGTGCTTCGTTTAATGGTGCAATCTCATTTTTGCTGACTTCACCTATTCTGAATCCGGCTATCCTTACTTTAATGGTTGCATTTTTCGGGATAAAGGCAACGGTAATTTATACAATATTTACTTTTACTTTTGCGGTTGTCATGGGACTGATCTTAGATGCAGCCGGATTTCAGAAAGAAGTAAAAAATGTGACAGTAACAGGAGGACATCAAGATAGCGTAAACTGGGAAACCTTAAAAGGAACATTTTGGCAAAAGCAGGCGCAATCCTTCAAAATTGCTTTCCGTGACTCGTTTGGACTGTTTAAGGGCGTTGTCGGTTATCTACTTTTGGGAGCCGGTATTGGAGCATTTATTTATGAGTTTATTCCCACGGATTTATTGGCTAATTTTGCAGGTGCAAATAACCTTTGGGCAGTTCCCTTCGCGGCTATCATTGGTATTCCCATGTATATCCGTACAGAAACGATGATACCGATTGCAAGCATTTTAATTTCCAAGGGCGTCGCACCCGGCGTTATGATTGCACTTATTTTGGGCGGTGCGGGAGCAAGTATTCCCGAAGTATCATTGTTAAACTCCATATTCAAAAAGAAAATGGTTGTTGCTTTTGTTCTCTGTATTTTTGCTGTTGCAACAATTACAGGTTATGTTTTCAATTTTATTCTTTAACAGGAGGAATTTTTATGAGCAAGAAAAAAGGACTTTTAGAAAAACTGTTCGGCGGTTCGTCCAGTGGATGTAGCTGTGGAATGGAGATTGCGGAAGAGAAACCGCAGAAAGCCGGATGTTGCAATATGCATATTGTTGAGGAAACAGAGCAATGTTGCTGTTGCGATGGTGAAGATAATGCTGATAAGAGCAATGAAAACAGCTAATATTTTTCCTCTAAGCAATAGCAAACCCGGCCGAGCCAGTCAACGGCAAGATGAACGGCTCATTTGAGCCGCCGTTGACAGCCCCACCCGTCTTTGCTGGTAGGCAGCCAAGGGGCGACAGCAAGGAGTGCTGCCGCCCCTCACATTATTCAGAAAGGGGGATTTTCCATGACCGAATTTGAAGAATATCAAGAGCATATCCAATACACGCATAATGCTTTTTGCAGGATTGTTATTCGCCATGCGTCCATTGACGCAGCCCGCAAGCTGTATTCAAAGTGGAAGCGGGAAATTTCCCTTGAATACTTGTCCGAAGAAAAGTTCATGCCGTTTGCTGCCACAGATGAATACTTTGCGCCGCCGCCGTCAGTAGAAGAATATCCCTTTACAATCTGCGGTCAGACTGTCATGTTGAGCAATCCAGACCTTGCCGCCGCCCTGTCCTTTCTGCCGGAAATGGAACAGGAAATCATCTTTTTGTACTTCTTCCAGCACCTTACCCATAAGGAAATCGGCAAGCGATACGGACGGACACGCAGCACAGCGGGACGGCATATTTATCTTGACCTGCGCTGACTGCGGGAGGAAGTGGAGGTGTTAGCCCATGAGCAGGCTTCTCCCCTATGAAACAATGTGAAGGGGCTGTCGCATTAGACGATTTGTTTTGTCGATGCGACAGCTTTTTTGCGCTTTTCATCGACGTTTCGCTTAGCAAATCCCGCACATGAGTGCGTCGGGCAAAAATGTTCGATGTACTTTTGCTTGACTGGGGGACGAACGCCTATAATTTAGATAAAAGCATAACGAATTTTTAAAAAGCGTTATGTAACGAAGGAGGTTTGACGAAGATGAAACGAAAAAATTTGAAACGGAGCGCAATTTTAGGCGTGTTGATGAGCTTGGCAATTTTGGATAGCGCATGGGCAACAACGACAATTAAGCACATGAGCGATAAAACTCGATAGCGTTTCAGCTTTTTACATAACGCGGCGACAGCAGAAAATCGTTTCCCGTTCTGTTCAGGCTGTCGTCGTGTTGCAGCAGGGACCACAGGTCGGTGGCGGCCAGATTCAGCTCTATTTGCCGGGCGAAGAGGTCGCTACGGCTTTGTGCGGGCGCGGCCCCCAGCTTAGTGATGACGGGCAGCTGCGCCGTTTGCTTCATGGCTTTCAGCAACTTGCGGCCTGTGTCGTTGAAGGCCAGCACACGCAGGTAGGCCGGCTGCGGCTGCTCCCAAAAGCTGCGTGGTTTATCCAGCAGCAGCTGGCAAAACAAACGGCGGATGCGGCTGGCGCTGTAGCGTTTGTTGACGCATCGGCGCAGAGCGTCGTCTAAGGAAGAACAGCCGGCGGCCTGCTTGAGCAAATTTTCCAGCCCTTCGCTGCACTGGCAGCGTTCTGCTATTTGAGCAGGCGTCAGCAGACGCAGGCGATAGCTTAGCAGCTGCCAGAAAAGCCGGCGGTTATAGCCTGGGCGCGTTGACGTAAGTGCGGCGCGGACGTTTTCAGGCACAGCCTGCTGCCAGGAAGCGTCGCCTTGGGTTAAAGAGCGGCGGATAGCGGTGGCGCTGGCCATAATGCCGCCGATTTCCGTACTATTGTAGCCTGCGTCCAGCCTTTGCAGAAATAGTGGGGCGATACTCGTATCCTGTAAGGCTTTGCAATATTCCAGAGCCAGAATATCGTTGGGACGGCTGATATCGCCTAAGGCTTGGGAGCAGGCAGCCGCGTAGCTGCTGCCCTTTTGGATGAGCCGTTTGATTTGGCTTTGCGTATCGCTGCTGCGCAGGCGGCTGGCTAAGGCCGCAAAATCGCGGGACGCCGTTTCTACGCCGCAGGCCAGAGTATTTACGCAGCCGGTGGCTTGGAGCGCCTGTACTGCGCCCTGGGCGAAATATTGGGCGCTGCGCAACGAAAAGGCGCAGGGCAGTTCCAACACTAAGTCGACGCCGTTGGCACAGGCCAGCCATTTATTTAAGCAGGCAGGCTCGCCGCGCTGCATAAAGCTGCCGCTTATGACGGCGATGATGGGCTGACCCGTCAGCTCTTTGGCTTTGTGCGCGTGGTAACGGTGTCCGTTATGAAAGGGATTGTATTCGGCGACTATGCCTGTGGCGCATAAGGGCTGCATTTTGCAAAGCGCTCCTTTAACAGTTAGAATTAAAAGTATTATAGCATGTATACACAAAATATTCACTATCCAATTTGCGAGAAATAGTGTATACTAATATTATGGTTAAAGCGAAGCAGCTTGCCTTAACAGGAAGCTTTGACGTTCCGTTTATTTTCTAACCTTCCGGGAGGCATATCATGATTGTTTTTGTAGTAAACTGCGGCAGCTCGTCCATTAAATATCAGCTGATAAATATGGAAGGCGAACGGGTAATGGCGAAGGGGCTGATAGAGCGCATCGGCATGGAAGGCTCCACCCTTAAGCACACGCCGTCAGGAAAATATACTATTGATATTAAAGAGGAAATTCCCGATCATGTTGTGGGCATTAAAATTGCTTTGCGGGCGCTGACCGATAAAGAGTACGGCGTTATCGGCGATATGTCGGAGATTGACGCCGTAGGCCATCGCGTGGTACACGGCGGCGAGCGCTTTACCGACAGCGTGCTGATTACCTCGGACGTGCTGGCCGGTATTGAAGCCTGCAGCGAAATTGCGCCACTGCATAATCCGCCCAATCTGTACGGCATTAACGCCTGTATGGAGATTATGAAGGGCGTTCCCCAGGTAGCGGTGTTCGATACGGCCTTTCACCAGACCATGCCCAAGGTAGCCTATCTTTACGGCCTGCCCTACGAAATGTATGTTAAGTACGGCCTGCGCCGGTACGGCTTCCATGGCACCTCCCATAAATACGTGGCCCAGCGGGCGGCGGAGCTGATGGGCGAGCATATGAACGATCTGCGTATCATCACCTGCCATTTGGGCAACGGCGCCAGCATTACGGCCATCAAATACGGCAAATCCATCGATACCAGTATGGGCTATACTCCTTTGGAGGGCCTGATTATGGGTACGCGCAGCGGCGAGATCGACCCGGCCATCATCCCGTTTTTGATGGAGAAGGAAAATATGACGGCGCAGCAAATAGACGATTATCTGAACCGGCGCAGCGGCATTTTGGGCATCAGCGGCTTATCCAGCGATTTCCGCGATTTGGAAAGCGCGGCCAACCGCGGCGATGACCGCAGCCAACTGGCTATCGACGTTTTTGCGTATAAGGTTAAGAAATATATCGGCGGCTATGTGGCGGCTATGGGCGGCGTGGACGCCATCGTCTTTACGGCCGGACTTGGCGAAAATTCCCCCTTTATGCGCGATAAAATCTGCAACGGCTTGGAATATTTAGGCACGCGCGTGGATCCGGAGCTGAACAAAATCCGCGGCAAGGAGCGGGAGATCAGCGTGCGCCGCGCCCGCGTAAAAATTTTCGTCATCCCGACCAACGAGGAGCTGGTAATTGCCCGCGATACCTATAATATCTGCCGCCGCATCATTAAGCTGTAGGCAAAATGTGAGCGCTGATTTTTAGCTTTTGTCCAGAGGTTTTCCTTGACAAAGAGCTTTAAGACCGCTATAATTGTAACGATTGGTGAAATATGATAAAGATAAATGTCGCAGAAATCAAAAAAAGACTGGTTGGAGCCAAGACCTTTGCTTTCGCTCTGGAGCCTGCCGAGCTGGAAATAACGCCTGAGGAAATGGCGCTTGTGGGCAGCGTTAAGCTGGAAGGGACGATAAGCAACGTAGGCGACGTGCTGCTGCTGAAGGCGCAGCTGTCGGGACAGGTTAAGCGTACTTGCGGACGCTGCCTGAAGGAATTTACGGCTGCCGCTGAGGCAGAGGTAGTGGAAAAATTTTATCCGGCCGGTGCTGAAAATATTGAAAATGATGCTTTTGTCTACGATTCGGACGTTATTGAGATAACGGAACCGCTTCGTGAAGGGCTGCTGCTTGCAGAGCCCATGCAGGCTCTGTGTAAGCCTGACTGCCGGGGACTTTGTCCGGTGTGCGGCGCCGACCTTAACAAAGGCGACTGCGGCTGCGACAGGCTGACGGTTGATCCCAGGCTGGCGGCATTAAAGCAATTCATCAAAAATTAAATTTCACTTCATAGCACTGAGGAGGTGTATTGAGAAATGGCAGTACCTAAGAGAAAAATGTCCAAAGCCCGCCGCGATAGACGTCGTGCTAACTGGAAATTGAACGTTCCTGGCATGGTTGAATGCCCGCAATGTCATGAATTGAAAATGCCGCATCGCGTTTGCCCTGAATGCGGTTACTACAACGGCAAGCAAGTCATTGCTGTCGCTGAATAAGCAAGACCTTTAAGCCTCTGGAGAAGTCCGGAGGCTTTTTACTTTTCCGCAGCTTTTTTACGCCGAAGCTTTAATTGACTAAGTAAAAAAATCGAAGCTTTTTCATAGTTCTGTTACAAAAAGGGGTTGCCAAATACTGCGTATGCTTTTATAATAAAAACAGATATTATGAGCTGGTGCTAAAAAGCGGGTGAGGTAATGAACTCTTCAAAAAAGTTAATACGTCATAAAAGCTTAAAGAAGCTGCTGCGGGAAAATCCCTTCAGCACGGACGAGCAGCTGGCGCAGCTTTTAAACGTCAGCGTGCAAACCATCCGTTTGGACCGCGTGGCGCTGGGCATACCGGAGCTGCGCGCCCGCACTCGTACTATGGCCGAGGAGGCGCAGACCAAGGTTCGCGCTATCGATAAAAAGGACATTGTGGGCGAGCTGCTGGATCTGGAGCTGAATAAGGCGGGCATTTCTACGCTGAAGATATCAGCCGATATGGTACTGGACAAGACCGGCGTGGCGCGGGGCTATTATATGTTCGCTATGGCCAATACTCTGGCTTTGGCCGTGGTGGACGCAGAGCTGGCGCTGACAGCCGTCGGCAACGTCAAGTACAAGGTGCCTGTGAGCGCAGGCGCTGTTTTGGTGGCGAAGGCCGTTGTGACCCACCGCCGCCTGGATAAGTATTATATTTTTGTATCCATAAAAAGCAATAACGAAGAAGTCTTTCGCGCTAAATTTATTATTGTTTCGTTGGACAACCGGGATAAACATGAAAGGGAGCAGGAAGCATGAAAATCGCAGTAGACGTTATGGGTACCGATTACGGACCCAAAGAGCTTGTTTTGGGCGCAGTCAACGCGGTTAAGGCCTACGGCTGCGAAACGGTGCTGGTAGGCGATGAGAAGATCGTCCGAGAGCTGCTGGAGCAGTATCATGCGGCCGACGAGCCGAAGATAACTGTTCGCCATGCCAGCGAAGTGATCGCTATGGACGAGCATCCTGCTATTGCAGTTAAATCGAAAAAGGACGCGTCTATTGTGGTGGCAGCCAAGCTGCTGCGCAATAAGGAATGCGACGCGCTGGTGTCCTCCGGCAGTACGGGCGCGGCGGTAGCCGCAGCGCTGTTCGGCGTGGGACGCATCAAGGGCGTGGAGCGCCCGGCCATCGCTACGCCGATTCCCAGCCTGACAGGTACTACCGTAGTGCTGGACAGCGGCGCTAAGGTGGACGCCAAACCGGAGCATATGGTGCAGAGCGCCATCATGGGCACGGTTTATGCAGAAAAAATATTAAAAATTTCTGCGCCGCGGGTAGGACTTTTGAACATCGGTGAAGAAGAAACTAAAGGTAACGAACAAGCTTTGGCAACCTACCCTCTGCTGAAGGAAGCTAAAACGATAAAGTTTATCGGCAACGTAGAGGGCCGCGATATTAATAAGGGCACGGTGGACGTAGTAGTCTGCGACGGCTTTGTGGGCAATATAGTGCTGAAATTTGGCGAAGGCTTGGCCGGCGCTATTATGACGCTGGTGAAAGAAGCCATTTTAAACGGCGGGCTGTTGGCTAAAATCGGCGGACTTTTAATTAAGCCCGCGCTGCGCAAGCTGAAAAAACGCCTGGACCCTGCCGAATACGGCGGCGCGCTGCTTTTGGGCATCCGCGCTCCCTTTATCATCTGTCATGGCAGCTCCAAGGCCAAGGCCATTACCAACGCTATCCGCGTGGCTATGGATTTTGCAGAGCAGGACGTAGTAAGCATTATCGCGCAAAGGATTGCCGAATCTCAGAAGAAGTGAGGAAATAGATCAATGACAAGAGCAGTTGGTATTTTAGGTGTAGGACATTACGTTCCTGAAAAAATTATCACGAACACGGATATGGAAAAAATCGTTGAAACCAGCGATGAATGGATCACCGAGCGTACCGGTATCAAGCAGCGTCATATTGCGGCCGCTGAGGAGGCAACCTCCGATTTGGCTTATAATGCTGCTGTGGGAGCGTTGAAGGACGCGGGCGTCAGCGCGGAAGAGCTGGATCTAGTAATTGTGGGCACGGCTTCTTCCGATTACATTTTCCCGTCCACCGCTTGTCTGGTGCAGGCGCGTTTGGGCGCGAAGAATGCGGCGGCCTTTGATTTGGCGGCGGGCTGCAGCGGCTTTGTTTACAGCCTGGCAGTTGCCAGCCAAATGATTAAAAGCGGTCTGTATAATAAAATTTTGATTATCGGCGCGGAAACCCTGTCCCGTATTATGAACTGGACCGACCGCAACACCTGCGTACTGTTCGGCGACGGCGCAGGCGCTGCCGTAATCGGCGAGGTAGAAGAGGGCTACGGCGTTTTGGGCATCGATATGGGCGCCGACGGTAACGGCGGCAAATTTTTGCTGCAGCCTGCGGGCGGCAGCCGTCAGCCTGCTACCGAAGAAACCGTAGCGGCTAACGACCATACCATTCATATGAACGGGCCGGAGGTTTTTAAATTTGCTATTCAAATTATGGGCAAGACTGCGAAACGCGCGTTGGCTAACGCCAATATGAAGCCGGAGGAGCTGGATATGCTGTTCCCGCATCAGGCTAACTACCGCATTATCACCTCTGCGGCTAAACGTCTGAAAATGTCCATGGATAAGGTATGGGTGAACGTTGATAAATACGCCAACACCTCCGCCGCTTCCATTCCTATCGCTTTGTGCGAGGCGCAGGCGGCAGGCAAGCTGAAAAAGGGCAATAATATTATTTTGGCCGGTTTTGGCGCAGGCCTGACCTGGGCGGCTATCGTGCTCAAGTGGAGCAAGTAATAAATTTTTTGGAATATCGCATTTACTTATAGATGGTTTTGCAATTAGAGAGTATAATTAAAGAAAGCGAGGTTTATTCCCATGAGCAAGATCGCATTCGTATTTCCGGGACAGGGCTCCCAAACCGTTGGCATGTGCAAGGCCTTTTACGACGCTTATCCTGTAGTAAAGCAAATTTTTGAAGAGGCGGACGACGCTTTGGGCTTTTCCATCAGCAAAATGTGCTTTGAAGGCCCGGAGGATCAGCTGCGTTTGACCTTTAATACCCAACCGGCTATTTTAACCGCCAGCACTGCCTGCGCCGCTGTTTTGAAAGAGCACGGCGTAAGCTGCGATATTGCCGCAGGCCACAGCCTGGGCGAATATTCCGCCTTGGTAAACACCGGCGCGCTGAAATTTGCCGACGCTGTTCGTATCGTTAATAAACGCGGTCAGTTCATGCAGGAGGCTGTTCCCGTAGGCGAGGGCAGCATGGCGGCCGTTCTTGGTCTGGAAAGCGAAAAGATTGTGGAAATCTGCCGCAATGTAGAGGCTGAAATGGGCGAAGCCGTACAGGCAGTAAACTTTAACTGCCCCGGCCAGGTGGTAATCGCCGGCGCTGTAAATCCTGTGAATAAGGCTATCGAGGCTTTGAAGGCCGCAGGCGCTAAGCGCGCCGTGCTGCTGCCCGTAAGCGCTCCCTTCCACAGCACGCTGATGCAGCCCGCAGCCGAGCGTTTGGCCGAGGTTCTGGCTCCTATCGAAATTAAGGATATTACCGTTCCCGTTGTGGCTAACGTAACCGCTCATGAGGTAACCAGCGGCGCAGAAATTAAAGCGCTGCTCATTAAGCAGGCCGCTATGCCGGTTCTGTGGGAAACCTCCGTCCGCAATATGGTGGAAGGCGGCGTGGATACCTTCGTAGAGGTTGGCCCCGGCAAGGTATTGACTGGCTTTACCAAGAAGATCGCCAAGGGTATGACCGCCCTGAACGTGGAAGACCCCGCAAGTTTGGAAAAAACTTTAGCGCATTTCGCAAAATAAAATCCGAGAGATTTAGGAGAGAAGAATTATGAAATTAGAAGGCAAAAAAGCCCTTGTAACCGGCGCTTCCCGCGGCATTGGCCGCGCTATCGCTTTAGCGCTGGCAGCCGAAGGCGCGGACGTAGCCGTAAACTACGCCGGCAGTGAAGCGGCGGCTAAAGAGGTTGCTGCCGAAATCGAGTCTATGGGCCGCAAGGCCATCGTTATCCAGGCGGATATCGCTTCCAACGAAGCGGCGACCGCTATGGTGGACAGCGTGGTTAAGGAATTTGGCCGCATCGATATTTTGGTGAATAACGCAGGCATTACCCGCGACGGTTTGCTGATGCGTATGAAGGAAGAGGATTGGGACGCCGTTTTGACCACCAATCTGAAAGGCGTATTTAACTGCACCAAGGCTTCCGTAAAATATATGATGAAGCAAAAGGTCGGCAGCATTGTCAGCATCAGCTCCGTTGTGGGCCTGATGGGCAACGCAGGCCAGGCCAATTACGCCGCAGCTAAGGCCGGCGTGATCGGCTTTACCAAATCCGTGGCTAAAGAGGTGGCCGCCCGCGGCATTACCGTCAACGCCGTGGCTCCCGGCTTCATCAAAACCGATATGACCGCCGTTCTTTCCGAAAAGGTGGTCGAAGGTATGCTGACTAATATTCCGCTGAATAGATTAGGTGAAACCAGCGATATTGCCAAGGCTGTCGTCTTCCTTGTGAGCGACGACGCCAAATATATAACCGGACAGACTTTACATGTCGACGGTGGTATGGTAATGTAATAGGGCAACCTGCAAATTTGCCATTGGAAGGAGGTGAATCGTAATGAGCACTTTCGAAAAAGTAAGAGACATCACTGTTGAACAACTGAGCGTTGACGCTGACGAAGTAAAGATGGAATCCGCTTTCATCGATGACCTCGGCGCTGACTCCCTCGACATCGTTGAATTGATCATGGCTTTTGAAGAGGAATTCGGCGTAGAAATTCCTGACGAAAAAGCAGAAAAGATTCGCACCGTAGCTGACGCTGTTAAGCTGCTGGATGAAGAAAAATAATTCATTCATTGTAATTTTCTTTGTTGGCTTTTGTTTGGGGAACCTGCGGGTTCCCCGGCACAAGCTGCTTTAGTCCTGAAATGGGGGATATTTGTTGAAACTACCAGTGCTGAAAATCGGTAAGCTTGAAGCGCAAGTACCGATTATACAAGGAGGCATGGCTATCAGGCTTTCCACTGCCCGTTTGGCAGCGGCTGTAGCAAACGAAGGCGGTATCGGCCTTATCGCTGCGTCCGGTATGAGCTTTGACGAATTACGCACAGAAATTCGTTTGGCAAGGAAATTGACCGGAGGCAAGGGCATCATCGGTATCAACGCTATGTTTGCAGCCAGAGAGTTTTTAGGCCTTATAACTACTGCCGCACAAGAGAAAATTGATTTAATCGTGGCCGGCGCCGGTTTTTCAAGAGATATTTTTGCCGTCGGACGTAAATATGGCGTTGAGGTAGTACCTATCGTATCATCTGTCAAGCTGGCTAAAATATCTGAGAAGCTGGGCGCATCCGCTATCGTTGTGGAAGGCACGGAGGCGGGCGGACATCTTGGTACTCAACAGTCCATAAAAGAGATACTTCCGGAAATTGTAAAATCCGTTAATATACCGGTTATTGCCGCAGGCGGCGCAGTATGCGGACGCGATGTGGCAGACCTTTTGAATCTGGGCGCCAGCGGCGTGCAGATGGGCAGCCGTTTTGCCGCCAGCGAGGAATCCAACGGCGCGCCTGCTCTTAAAGAATTTTATTTGAAGATGACTAAAGAAGACGTTGTGCAGATTGACAGCCCCGTGGGCTATAAGGGACGCGCAATTCGCAATCCCTTTGCGCAGCTGTCTTTGGAAAATAAAGCTCCCAAACCGACCCAATGCGACCTGTGCTTAAAGCATTGCACTCACAGCTTCTGCATTATCCGCGCTTTAACCAGAGCGCAGCAGGGCGATGTGGAAACGGGCCTGGTGTTTACGGGCGCCAATATGTGGAAAATTAAAGAGATTTTGCCTGTTAAGGAAATCTTTAGACGTATAAAAGAAGAAATAGCAAATATTTAGTGTGAGGTGAACAATTTTGAGTAAAAGAAGAGTTGTAGTAACCGGCGTGGGCCCTGTAACCCCTATCGGTATTGGTAAGGATACGTTTTGGGGCAATCTGGTTGCCGGTAAGTCCGGTATTGGTCATATTACCCAATTCGATACGGAAGGTTTTACTGTAAAAATTGCCGGTGAGGTCAAAGATTTTGATTATACTGCCTTTATCGATAAAAAAGAAGGCAAGCGTATGGATCGTGTGACTCACTTTGCAGTGGCTGCGGCTAAGCTGGCTATCGAGGACGCTAAGCTGGATATGACCAAGGAAGATCCCCTGCGCTGCGGCGTTTGCGTTGGCAGCGGCATCGGCGGCATCCATACCTTCCTGGAGCAATCCCTGAAGTACGGCGAAAAAGGGCCTTCCAAGATCAGCCCCTTCTTCATCCCGATGGAAATTCCTAATATGTCCGCTGGTCAAATCGCTATCGCTACCGGTCTGAAAGGCCCCAACACGGCGATTGTTACTGCCTGCGCTACCGGCACCAACTGCATTGGCGACGCTCTGCGCACCATTCAATACGGCGACGCCGACGTAATGCTGGCAGGCGGCACGGAAGCTGCCGTTTCTCCTATCGCTATTGCCGGCTTTGCCAATATGAAGGCTCTGTCCACCAATAACGAGCATCCCGAAGAAGCATCCTGCCCCTTTGATAAAAAACGCGACGGCTTTGTTATGGGCGAAGGCGCTGGCGTCTTGGTTCTGGAAGAGCTGGAGCACGCTAAAGCTCGCGGCGCGCATATCTATGCCGAGCTGGTTGGCTTTGCCATGAACTGCGACGCATATCATATTACCGCTCCCGACCCGACCGGCGAAACTCCGGCTGCCTGCATTCAGGCTGCTATTAAAGACGCCGGTTTAAAACCGGAGGAAGTGGATTACATCAACGCTCACGGCACCTCCACACACCGCAACGATTTGGGCGAGACGCTGGCTTTCAAAAAAGTTTTCGGCGAGCACGCTTACGAGCTGTGCATCAGCTCCAATAAATCCATGATCGGCCATTTGCTGGGCGCTGCCGGTGCGGTAGAAGCTATCGCTACCGTTATGACCATTGAAAACAGTATCGTTCCGCCGACTATTAACTATCGCGATAAGGATTTGGACGACCCGGAAGGCGTTCTGGATTTGGACTATGTTCCCAACGTAGCACGCGAAAGAGAAGTAAACGTAGCTTTGAGTGATAATCTGGGCTTTGGCGGTCACAACGCTTCCCTGGTTTTCAAAAAATACGTTGACTAAAAAGCAGGTTGATAGTAATGCAGGGTAAACGTAAACAGCAGCTGCAAGACTTCTGTGACAGCTTGGGTATCCGCATGCATGACTTGGAGCTGCTGGATATGGCTCTGACCCATACATCCTATGCCCATGAAGCCAAGCAGACTCCCAAACCGCAGCATAACGAGCGCATTGAATTTTTGGGCGATTCGGTGCTGAGCGTAATTGTCAGCACCTATATGTACCAAAATTTTCCGGATTTAGCAGAAGGCCAGCTTACAAAGCTGCGCGCTCATTTAGTGTGCGAAGCCTCGCTTTTTGAATACGCCAAAAAGATTCGCTTAGGCGATTACCTTCGCCTGGGCAAGGGCGAGGAGCTGAGCGGCGGGCGCGAGCGTCCCTCCATTTTAGCCGACGCTTTTGAATCGGTGCTGGGCGCTATTTATTTGGACCAGGGCTTTGAAAAAGTGCAGAGCTATCTTTTGGCGATGATGCGGCCGGAGATTGATTATATTTGCCGTCACGGTATTTATAACGATTATAAAACGCGCTTGCAGGAATTTTTGCAGCGCGACGGCGACGTGGATATCAGCTACCAGCTGATGAGCAGCACCGGACCGGAGCATAATAAGGTTTTTACCTCTGAGGTAATGGTTCAGGGTCGCGTAATCGGCGAAGGCAAGGGACGCACGAAAAAAGATTCCGAGCAGCATGCCGCGCAGCAAGCTTTGGCTCAGCTGCACGTACAGACGCCTAAATAATGTTACAAACTTAACGTCTTAAATCTCATTACGAGGTTTAAGACGTTTTTTGTTTACAAAGAAGCTGTTTGATGATACAATTGACCCACTGGTTTACTAGGCTATTGGCCTGATGATTTTTTGAGGAGGCGTTGACAATGAGTTTTAAATTATGGGATATTTTACAGGAATTGCAATCTGATGCTTACGAATGGGTGGAGCTGTCCCATTCGTTAAATAACGACAGTCCCTTTTGGGCAGGGATTCCTGACGGCAGCGTAAAGCTGGCTGAAACCTGCTTCGATTGGGGCAACCCGATGCTGGAATGTCTGATTCAAACCTTTAAATTCCCCGGCCAGTTCGGTACGCATATCGATTTTCCGGGTCACTTCGCCAAGGGCGCGGCTTTGTCCGAAAAATTCGGCGCAGGCCAGCTGCTCTTTCCCTTGTGCGTAATCGACGTTACCGCCAAGGTAGCTGAAGACGTACATTACGCTGTGACAGTGGATGACATTAAAGCTTACGAAGCGCAGTACGGGCCGATTCCCGACGGCGCTTTCGTTGCCCTGCGCACCGATTGGAGCAAGAACTGGCCCGATATGGACAAGCTGAGCGGCATTGCCGCCGACGGCAGCGAGAATTTCCCCGGATGGTCGCTGGAAGCTTTGCAATATATTTATGAAGAACGCAATGCGGCCGCCAACGGCCACGAAACCTTGGACACGGACGCCAGCGTTGTGGCTGCCGCCGCCGGAGATTTGGCCTGCGAGCGTTATGTGCTGAGCAAGGGCAAAATTCAAATCGAGGTGCTGGATAATCTGGATAAGGTGGCCCCGGCGGGAGCGCTGCTGCTTGCCGCCTGGCCTCGCATCGAAGGCGCTACCGGTCTGCCAGTCCGCGTCTTTGCTATCACGCCGAAAAAATAAAACGGCGCTGGCGTTATTATGATATAGCTGGCAGAAGATAACGGCAGATAAAGTACTTGCAGCACTTGAAAAGCTGTGGTAGAATACAAATAGAAAGAGCGCTGCCGATAGATGGTTGCTCTCAAAAATTATTGGCTAAAAATAACCGCTCGTTTTGTGAGGACGGGGCGGTTATTTTTTTGCATTTTTGCCGAGTTTAGTAAATAGTGAATAACAGGCAGTAAATTAGATGGTATAATATAGTTAAAACTTCCAAAGGAACGGTGGATAACATGAACGATGTCAAGCAGCGCCGGGCGGCGAAGGAATTTGCCGCCTATTGGCAGGGCAAGGGATACGAAAAAGGGCAGAGCCAGCCGTTCTGGCTGTCGCTTTTGCGCGACGTTTTGGGCGTGGAACACCCGGAGCAGTTCATCAGCTTTGAGGACCAAATCATGCTGGACCACACGAGCTTTATCGACGGCACTATCCCCGCGACGCATGTTTTGATCGAACAAAAGAGCTTGGACAAGAATTTGCATAAGCCCATCAAACAGTCGGACGGCAGCGTGCTGACACCTTTCGAGCAGGCCAAACGCTACGCGGCGGAGCTGCCGTATTCCCAAAGGCCGCGCTGGATTGTGGCCTGCAATTTTGCGGAGTTCCATATTTACGATATGGAAAAGCCCTTCGGTGCGGCGGAGGTCGTCCTGCTGCGCGATTTGCCGTAGGAATATTATCGCTTAAATTTCCTGGTCGATGCCGGGGATGAAAATATCAAGCAGGAAATGCAGGTTTCCATGGCGGCGGGCGATATCGTGGGCAAGCTGTACGACGCGCTGCTGAAGCAATATGTGGATGCGACTAGTGAGCAGAGCTTAAAAAGCCTGAACATGCTGTGCGTGCGGCTGGTCTTCTGCCTGTATGCGGAGGACGCGGGCATATTTGGCGCGAAGAATATGTTCCACGATTACTTGCAGCGGTACTCTGCGAGAGATATGCGGCGTGTACTGATTGATTTGTTCAAGGTTTTGGATACGCCGGAAGCGCAGCGCGACCCGTATCTGGACGAAGATTTAAAAGCCTTCCCTTACGTCAACGGCGGCCTGTTTGCCGAGGAAAATATCGAAATACCGCAGTTTACGGAAGAAATACGCACACTGCTGCTAGTTAATGCCAGTGCGGATTTTGACTGGAGCAGGATAAGCCCGACGATATTCGGCGCGGTGTTTGAAAGCACTTTGAACCCGGCGACGCGGCGCAGCGGCGGCATGCATTACACCAGCATTGAAAATATCCATAAGGTTATCGACCCGCTCTTTTTGGACGATTTGCAGGATGAGTTTGCCCGAATCAAAGAAATGCCGAATAAAAAGAAACGCCGCGAGGCTTTGGAAGCGTTCCAAAAAAAGCTGGCGGGGCTAAATTTCCTTGACCCGGCGTGCGGCAGCGGCAATTTTTTGACGGAAACGTATTTGTGCCTGCGGCGGCTGGAAAACGAAATTATCCGCGCGCTGACGGGCGGCGAAATAATTTTGGGCGAGATGTTGAACCCGATACAGGTTTCCATCAGGCAATTTTACGGTATTGAAATCAACGATTTTGCCGTGAGCGTCGCAAAAACCGCGCTGTGGATTGCCGAAAGCCAGATGCTGCAGGCGACGGAAGATATTATCCATCTGAACCTGGAATTTTTGCCGCTCAAGACCAACGCCAATATTATCGAGGGCAACGCCCTGCGACTGGACTGGGAAAGCGTCGTGCCGAAGGAAAAGCTGCATTACATTATGGGCAACCCGCCGTTTGTGGGCGGAATGATGATGACTAGAGAACAACGCGATGAATTAGCCGCAGCGTTTCCTGAGTGCAAAAAAATTGGCGAAGTAGATTATGTTAGCGGTTGGTATGCAAAAGCAGCACATTTTATTTCTGAAACTAATATTCGCTGTGCTTTTGTTTCTACTAATTCGATATGTCAGGGGCAAGCGGTTCCATTTGTTTGGAAAGAATTGTTTAAATTGGGAATGAAATT
This sequence comes from uncultured Phascolarctobacterium sp., assembly GCF_905212365.1. GTDB lineage: Bacteria > Bacillota > Negativicutes > Acidaminococcales > Acidaminococcaceae > Phascolarctobacterium_A. The sequence goes on along the minus strand of NZ_CAJMEH010000031.1, from coordinate 1,529 downwards.
TGATTTTGCATATCGGACTTTTCGTTGGGATAGTGAAGCTAATATTAAAGCCCATGTTCATTGTATCATTATTGGCTTTAGTTTAACGCCTAAATTTAATAGAAAGTTTATTTGTTCTGATGGTGCTTTGGAGTACGTTGATAATATAAATGCCTATTTATTGAACATGGAAAATATATTTGTGGATAGCAGAAGTAATCCTTTGTGTGATGTTCCTAAAATGCGTTTTGGTAGTATGCCGCGCGATGGAGGTGCTTTTATTTTTAGTGAAGAAGAAAAGGAAATATTATTATCCAGTGAGCCTTCATCCGGGAAATGGCTATGCAGATATATGGGAGCAGATGAGTTTATCAATAATAAAAAGAGATATTGCCTTTGGCTTGTAAATGCCAATCCTAGTGAGTTTCGTAAAAGTAAGACCGTAATGGCGAGGATTGAACGAGTTCGTGATTTTAGATTGGCAAGTAAAGCTTCTGCTACTCAAAAATTTGCTGCGACACCGACTTTATTTTGCCAAATTGCCCAACCAGACACAGACTATATTATTGTTCCGGGAGTTTCATCAGAAAAACGTAAATATATTCCTATTGGATTTATGAACAAAGAAGTGATTGCGTCAAATCTTGTGCAGATTATCCCCGACGCGACACTTTATCACTTCGGCGTTCTTACTTCCAACGTCCACATGGCTTGGATGCGTGCGGTCGCAGGCAGATTGAAAAGCGATTACCGTTACTCCAAAGATATCGTTTACAACAACTTCCCATGGCCGAATCCTACGGAGGCGCAGAAAGAAAAAATCGAGCGTACAGCGCAGGGCATTTTGGACGCGCGGGCGCAGCATGCGGATAGCAGCCTGGCGGATTTGTACGACGAGCTGACGATGCCGCAGGAGCTGCGCCGGGCGCATCGCGCCAACGACAGGGCTGTTATGGAAGCTTACGGCTTTTGGGGAAAATTAAACAGCGAAGCGGCCTGCGTGGCGGAACTGATGAAAATGTACCGGAAGCTTGCGGGGGAGTGAATGGTGCATAGCGGGGAAATACGGGCGCTGCCTATTGACTATTTGCTTTTGCTAGCGTATAATAAAAAGAAAGAGATAGCTGATTGTGGTAAGTCGGCTCTCCTCTAATTTTAGTGTATTTGAAGAAGACCGCTTGACCGCAAGTTAGGCGGCTTTTTTCTTTCTACTTATTGCGGAAAGAAAGGATTAATACTACTAACGTAGCAAAGCTTACCATTAAAGATAAAGCTTCGGCAACAGTCATAGCATCACCCCCTACTCTTTAGGGAGTAGGAAAGCCGACCATCAGCTATCTCACGAAAGGTATTATAGCATAGATACGTAAGGAAAGCAAAAAAACTTTTGCAGAGAAACTAAACAAACAGCGAGGCGGAGCTGATGAAAATGTACCAAAAGCTTGCGGAAGCAGGAGGCGCTAAGGAGAGTAAGGGAAGCGGCAGATGCGCAGAATAAAACTCATTATGCAGATTGTGGCGGCTTTCATTATCGCCATGTTCGCTTACAA
>NZ_CAJMEH010000030.1 GCF_905212365.1 uncultured Phascolarctobacterium sp. | reverse complement strand
CGCGGATGGCGCCGCCCAGGCAGGTAGCAGCGCCGCCAAAGGGCTCTATTTCCGTAGGATGGTTATGAGTTTCGTTCTTAAACATCACCAGCCAATCCTCCTGCTTGCCGTCCACCTCAATAGGCACGACGATGGAGCAGGCGTTGATTTCCTCGGATTGGTCAAGATCTTCCAGCTTGCCCTCCTTACGCAGCTTTTTCATGCCGATGACGGCAATATCCATCAGCGTTACAGGGCGTTCGGTATTTTCGCCGTAAACCTCGTCGCGGGCGGCCATGTATTTATCATAAGCCTCCTGAACCGGCTTGGTATAGGTTCCGGGAACAATCTCCACGTCCTCGATTTGCGTCATAAAGGTAGTATGACGGCAATGGTCGGACCAATAGGTATCCAAAACGCGAATTTCCGTAACGGTGGGCTCGCGGCGTTCTTCATTAAAATATTTCTGGCACCACAGCAAATCCTCCAGACTCATAGCCAGGCCCATTTCCTTGCGCAGTCCCTCTGCTTCCTCTTTAGTCATAGTCAGGAAGCCTGCCACGCTCTTTACCTTAGCAGGCTCCTCGCAGGTACTGATTAAGGTTTCCGGCTTAGCCTGCTCCGATTCGCGGGCTTCAATGAGGTTAATGCAGTAAGCCTTGATTTTGGCTACGGCGTCTGCGTCCAGCTGTCCCTGCAAAATATAGACCTTTGCGGCGGCTACCGTCGGGCGTTCCTTTTGGGTAATCAGCTGAATGCACTGCTCGGCAAAATCCTCGCGCTGGTCGTACTGTCCGGGCAGCAGCTCCACCGCAAAGGCTTGCTCGCCTTCTGCCAAGGGCAGCTCCTCCTCAGTCACCGTATCCACCGGCGGCTCGGACAGCACCAAAGCCTTCGCCATGGCAAATTCCTCATCGCTCAAGCCCATCACATCGTAGCGATTGACAATGCGGATATTCTGCAGTCCGCTCATTCCCAAATTGCTGCGCAGGTCTGCCAGCAAGCCATGGGCCTCAACGGCAAAAGCGTCCTTCTTCTCCACAAAAATTCTTCTGATATTATTCATATACACAGCCTCCAATCAAAATTTTCGAGGTTCATACTTATCGTTTCGTATACTATATTGTAGCACATTTCCGCAGCATATCCAATATCATACCTAAAGAATATTAACCGGGCCTTACGCCAGCAAAGAAAAAGGCCGCCGCGTATGCGGCAGCCCCGAAGCATTTAAAAATATTCGTTATTGTAAGTGCGGCATTTGGGAAAGAGCTTATCCAGCAGCGCCAGCTTTTCCGGAACAGCGGCCTTCAGCCGGCCTGCTTCCCACAGCTCGGCAGCGCTGAAAGCGCCCATATACAACTGGGTAAAGGCTCCCATATCCATCGTAACTTCCTCCGCGTCCAGAGTGCTGACCGCCTCCAACGAGCCGGGAGCTGTTTTCAGCTTCAGCAAATGATTATTGCGGTCAATCAGCTTATCCGTCAGCAGCAGCACCACGCTGTCCTCCGGCAAATCCTGCGGCGCGGCCAGCTTAGCCAAAGCGATGCGCGCGTCAATGCAGCGCGCCATCATAAAGGGCTGTACGCTGCCAGTCAATGCCTGATCCTTAAAGCCCAGATAGGTTTTATCCCAGGGTTCCGCCAGCCAATACAGCTTCTTCGCCGAGCTCTGATGCATAGCCGCATAGCCCAGCAAGCGCGTCCGCACGGCAAAATTCTCTGCCAGCAGCTCGATGATGGTAAAGCGTTCCTCCGCCACCTTGTACAGCATATAGCCCACAGCTTGCTGCTGGCGATAAACCACAGCGCACTGCACCTGCTCCAGACCATGCACAGTCAGCAGCTTATTCCACTGAAAATCCGTGCGCACAGGCACGCCGTTCCAAGCGGCAGTTAAGCGGGCGTACAGCGGCGCTAAAATCTCCTGCCGCAACGGCTCCCGTTCTACCTGCAGTCCGTCGTCACCCATAGTAAAGCTCAAAGAGGTCAGCGGCATTTGGTAAGCGTGACGGTAATAGCAGTAGCTGAATTCGTAGGGCAGATAAATACCGGCAAAAATCGGCATCAAGGTAACAAAGGAAAAATTCTGCGAGCGCAGTACTTCAAAAGTAGTTTTCAGCAAAGGCCCGAAAGCATGCTGTCCCCTGGCTTCCGGCGCAGTAGCCACGCCAACTAAATAAGGCGTCAGCTCCTCCCTGCCGCGCAGGCGCAGCATATACGGATTGATATGCACCATGGAACGCAGCCGCTCCCAATCGCCAACCTTCTCAAAGGCGCCGATAACCATATTATTTTTGCCGCAATATTCTTCAAAATAATATTGAAAGAAGGGATCGTCCTTTTTCTCGAAGCAATAATCCCACAAATCGCGCACCTGCTGCATGCGGTCTTCGTTGACAACACGATAGATCATGATCCACCTCAACCGAAAATGACGTTATACTTCTTAACCATAAATTCAGGATGCAGCGCTTCCTTAGCTGTACGCAGACCCGGATGCCCCATATCCTCTTCCCTGTTCAGGTAAGTAACGTCGCCCCAGGCATGAGCGGCAAATTCTTTAGCCATGGCCGTATACAGACCGCGCACCTCATGGCTGGCCTTTTCCACATGCAGCACCGCCGTATCGTCGTTAATTTTTTTGCCGAAGCTAAAGGCCTGAATCTTGCCGTCAAAACGAATAGCCCCACCCCGCAGCTCCAGCTGCTCAAAGCTCAAAAACGCCTCCTGAATAGCGTACTTTTCGCATTGCAGCGAGGGGTCCTCAGCCATATGCTCGTCGCACCAGCGCTCGCCAAAATTCAAGCATTCCATCATATTTTCAAAGGTAATGGGCTCGTAGGTAAAATCGGGATGCGCCTTTACAAAGGCGTTGTAGTGATTTTTCTGCCCGTGCAGCTTGCGGCCCGACAGCGTCGCCAGCTTCTCGCGCAGATACACATAATCCCAATTATCGCGGTCCTCGATAAATTCCAGACCGGGCATTACCCTTTCAAAGCGTTCTTTAGTGAAATCGTAAATGCCGTGCATCTCGAAAGGCTTGCCCTGATGCTCCTCTTTCAGCTCCTCCATGAGCTTGGGCAGATCCTCGTCGCGGCCGCCAAAGGGCTGAATATAAAAATCTACATTATTGCGTTTAACCTTCAACAGTAAAAAATCATGAGCCACGCACCAATAAATATGATAACAGTCGCGCCAAACGAATAAATTAGAAAAGGCGCATTCGCTGCCGCGCTGATGCGTCTTGGATATATAGCTTTCAAACAAAGGCTTCTGCGCCAATGTTACTTCCTTAAATTCTAAAATTTTCTAAACCTCCTTGTTGTTAATATTTGTTAAACTATATTTTGCTGCGAAGCAGCGGCAGCAGCCGTTCTGCCAACAGCACGCCTCCTATGCCGGTCAGCAGCTGGGGCACGCTCATAGCGAACAAAGCGGCTTTGCGCACGGCAGGATTATCCAACTGCAAAAAGCTCAGAACTATCCACGCAAGGCACAGCATAACCGCCGCTTTACATAGAGCCGGTAGCGCTGCCGCCAGCCAGCGTCTCTGCCCCAGCCAGGACAGCGCCAGCACAAAAACGCTGTTGCCCAGCCATACTACCGGAATCAGCAGCGGCAGCGCCAGCTGTCCCTGCGCATAAGCCGTAAGCGGCAGCAGCAGGCCCAGCAGCAGCGCAGCACTTCTGCCGTTCAGCCGCAACGTTACCGTCAGCATCATATGCACCAGGGTGCCAATGATAAACGTCGACAGCAGCAAAGGCAAGGGCAGCACCAGCCGCAGCGCTTGCAGCACCAAAGCCAGGGCCAGCAGCAGCGCGCCCCTGACCATCGCAGAGCCGCCCATTATTCAGCAGGGCATTCCTTGCCCACAAACGCTTCATAAGCAGCCTGTAATTTTTGCGCCAGCTCGCCCGGCTTGCCGCCGGCTACAAAACTGCGGTCAATCTTGGTAACAGGCATAAATTCGCAGCGCGGGCCGCACAGGAAAGCCTCGTCCGCTTTTAAAGCGAAATCCTTATCAAAGGCGCGCTCGATAATCTGCACGTCCATATCCGGCGCCAGACGCTCTTTAAGCAGGCGGCGGGTAATATTTTTATGGATGAAATTATTTTCCGGATGGGTCCACAAAATGCCGTCCTTATAAATAAAAAAGCTGGCCTCCGTGCTCTCGGTAATTTTGCCGTCGCGCACAAACAGAGCGTCAAAGGCGTTGCTGATAACGGCCTTCTGCTTAGCCAAGACCTCCGGCAGGCGGTTCAGAGTATTGACGTCGCAGCGAGCCCAGCGCTCGTCCTTTTCCGTAATAACGTTAACGCCCTTGGCTCTTTTAGCGGCCAGCAGCTGACGGTCCACCGGCACGGCGAACATGGTCAGATGCGGAATGCTCTGCTCCGGATAGGGCAAACCGTAGGGCGCGCTGCCGCGGGTAATTTGGGTATAAACCTCGCACTCCTTCAGACCGGTGGCCTGCAGCAGGCTTTCGTGGAATTCCACCAGCTCCTCAATCATATATACGCCGGGAATCTTCATAGCGATAACCGAATCAAAAAGATTATTCATATGGGGCAGCAAAGCAAAGCAGCGTCCGTTATAAACCGGCACCAGCTCGAAAACGCCGTCGCCAAAATTATGGCCGCGGTCCGCAACGTCGATATAGGCTTCTGCCTCCGGCATAATCTCGCCGTCCACCAACACTAATTTTTCCTGATTTTCACTCATCGTAATTCCTCCATTTGCTGTATCTCGTATTGTTCATTATTTTTTTACTTTTTTATGCGTGCCAACCCTACAAAATATTGTATAATAATAAAGTAAGGTGACAATATTGTTATTATACACCATATCAATGCCTTTTGGCAAAATTTGTCGCAAAGAAGCCACAGCAAATTACTGCGGCTGTTTTTATTTGCTCACTAAAAAACACGTAAAGGAGAATGCTATGAGCCATCTGCCAACCATCATCAGTGACCTGGCCATGATCCTGTTAGTTGCCGGCGTTACTACCATCCTGTTCAAAAAAATCAACCAGCCTCTGGTGCTGGGCTACATCATCGCCGGCTTTATTACCGGCCCTAATTTTTCCTTCTTTCCCACCATTGCCGACAACGCCAACGTGCAGGCCTGGTCGGAAATAGGCGTAATCTTTCTGCTGTTCGCGCTGGGTCTGGAATTCAGCTTTTACAAGCTGAAAAGCGTAGGCAGCACCGCCTTTATCGCTACGGCCGTAGAAATACTTGGTATGCTGGCCGTGGGCTACGCGGCAGGCACCATGCTTGGCTGGAGCCATATGGACAGCCTGTTTTTAGGCGGTATGCTCTCCATGTCCTCCACCACCATTATTATTAAAGCCTTCGACGACCTCAAGCTGCGCGGTCACAGCTTTACAGAAGTGGTGTTCGGCATCCTCATCGTCGAGGATATTGCAGGCATCGTTATGATGGTTATGCTGTCCACCATGGCTGTAGCTGCCTCCGGCATTTCCTCTGCCGAGCTGCTTTTAAGCATCGCCCGCTTGGTATTTTTCCTAGTGCTATGGTTCGTCCTGGGCATGTACCTGGTCCCCAGCTTTTTCAAATGGGCGCAAAAGCTGATGAACGACGAAACCCTCGTCGTATCCTCCATCGGCCTGTGTCTGGGCATGGTAGTGCTAGCTACTAAGCTGGGCTTTTCCGCCGCCCTGGGCGCGTTTATCATGGGTTCCTTGATAGCCGAAGCGCCTAACGCTGAAAAAATAGAGCATTTAGTTGCGCCGATCAAGGATTTATTCGGCGCTATCTTCTTCGTATCCGTAGGCATGATGGTGAACCCCGCCCTGCTGCTGGAGCATTGGCTGCCCATCTTAGTTTTAGTCATTGCCACTATTATCGGCAAGCTTATCTTTTCCACTGGCGGCGTGCTGGCCTCCGGCCAAAGCCTGAATACCTCCGTACACTGCGGCTTTAGTCTGGCGCAGATCGGCGAATTTTCCTTCATCATCGCTTCCCTGGGCATGAGCCTAGGCGTTATCAGCGGATTTCTCTATCCTATTATTGTAGCCGTTTCCGTAATCACTACCTTTTCCACGCCGTTCTGCATTATGTCCGCCGAACCCTTCTACCAACAGCTGCTCAAGCTGCTGCCGCCGCGTTTGCTGAACTGGCTGACCCGCTACACCGACAGTAACACTGACAGCGGCAAGGATCAGGACTGGAAAAACCTGCTTTCCGCTTATATAATGCGTATGCTGATTTTCAGCACGCTGCTGCTGGCCGTGGCTATGAGCGCCGAGCATTACCTGCTGCCCTATATGCGCGATGCCCTGCGGATTCCCTACGGCAACTGGCTGACCGGCGCATTGACTCTCATCGTTATGGCTCCCATTCTGCGGGCAGTTCTGGTCAATAGAGCAGGTAATGCCGACCTGTTCTCCATTCTATGGTTCAAACGGCGCGCCAACCATCTGCCGCTAATGATTCTGGTGCTGGGTAAAATTCTCGTTGCCGCCAGCGCCCTGTACTTCATCTTTAACAAGCTTATCGGTCTGCATGGTATGGTGGCCTGCCTAGCTATCGTCGGCGCAGCCTACCTCATTTCCTCCTCCGATTGGCTGATGAGCGAATATCTGCGCATCGAATCCCGCTTTTTAGTCAACCTTAACGAAAAGCATATGCGCAAGCACCGCGAAGCCCTGGCCGAAAAGGACGAGCAGCATAATTGGTTCGACGAGGATTTACAGCTGGCCTTTTACGAGGTCAAGGACGATTCTCCCATCATCGGCAAAACCATGGCCCAGCTGGCCTTCCGCGAAAGCTACGGCTGCAATGTGCTGCAAATCACCACGCCTGCGGAAACGGTGGATATGCCCGGCGGCGAGCAAACCGTAGTCAAAGGCTCCACCCTGCTGCTCATTGGTACGGCAGCGCAGCTCAAGGTTTTTGACGGCGCTATTGCCCAGCGCCGCCTAGCTCTGCACCGCCAGAAAGCGCCGCAGACGCTGCGCCAATTTATGCTGGCTAATGATAGCACCCATCCGGAGCAGGAATTCCTGTCGCTGGCTATTACCATCGACAAGCATTCGCCTGTTCTGGGAACCTCGCTGAAAGCAGCCAATCTGCGCCATAAATGGAGCTGCCTCGTTATCGGTCTGGAGCGCGGCGCCTTTACCATCACCAACCCCCACGTATCCCTGGTCTTTGAAGAAAACGACCTGCTGTGGGTACTGGGCAAGCAAAAAATGATCAACACCTTAATCAGAGAAGAAATCCTGTAATTACGAAAGACTTTCTTTATACCAATTACAAGAGTCTGACCTTTGAGCGTAACAGTTGCAATAGCTGTTACGCTCATTTTTATACCTGCATTCCGTGCCTGTTTATTCTTCCGCCTTAATGACGCCGTTTTGCCGCAGCCGTCTGATGCTTTCCTCCATGGTCAGCATGCCCAGCCTGCCTCCCATTTGTATATAGGACGGCAGCTGATGAATCTGACCCTCGCGAATCAAGGCACGCAGCGCATCTGTAGCAATCAGCAATTCGAAGGCCGCTACCCTGCCCCTGCCATCGGCTCTTGGCAGCAGCCTTTGGCAGGCCACGGCCTGCAGACAAGCCGCCAGCTGGCTGCGTATCTGCTGCTGATTCTGGGGCAGCGCTTCCAAAATGCGGCTGACGCTGCTGCTTATGTCGCCGGTGTGCATAGTAGCCAACACCAAATGCCCCGTTTCCGCCGCAGTTACCGCAATGGCTATAGTTTCCGCATCCCGCAGCTCGCCTACCAAAATCACGTCCGGGTCCTCGCGCAAAGCGCTACGCAGTCCGCTGGCAAAGCTTTTGGTGTCCCGCCCCACCTCTCGCTGATGAATCAAGGACAGCCCCGCCTCATAACAATATTCCACCGGGTCCTCCAGCGTCACGATATGCAGAGCCCGCGTCCTGTTGAGCCGTTGCACTAACGCCGCCAACGTCGTACTCTTGCCGCTCCCAGTAGGCCCTGTGACCAATATTAAGCCATGCCGCTTTTCCATCTGCCTGCACAAAGCGTCAGGTACGCCTAAAGCGGCGCAGTCCGGTACAGTATTGTTCAATAAACGTATCGCCGCGGCATATTCGCCGCCCTGCCGGAAAAGGTTCAGACGACAGCGCTGCCCCAGGCTGTCCGTCCAGGCGCAGTCGGCTTCTCCCTGACGTTTCAGCTGCTCCCGTACCCATGCAGGTAGCGGGGCCGCCGCGGCGGCTAAATCCCCTTGGCTTACCGTTGGTCCTGCCAGCGGACGCAGAACGCCCAACACTCGCGCTACAGGCACGCTGCCAGCCGTTAAGTGCAGGTCTGACGCTCCTATACTCCTTGCTTTTTGCACTAAATTATCCAGCATAAGCCTGCTCCTCCCTTATTCCTACGCGCCATAGTTCTTCCACGGTTGTCAAACCTGCCAATACCTTAGCCCGGCCATCGGCGTACAGGCTGCGCCAACCGTTGGCTGCTCCTGCCTGCAGCAGCTCGGCACGCGCCGCCCGGCGGCTGATAAGCTCCGCTAAATTTTCCTCCACCGGCAACAGCTCCTGCACCGCCAATCTTCCCCAATAGCCCCTATGCCGGCAATGCTCACAGCCCCTGCCGCGGCGCAAGCCAGCTATGCTATTGGCAACATCCCCCAAATAACGCCGTTCAGCAGCTTCCGGCGTATATTCCTCGCTGCAATACGGACAGACGCGCCGCACCAAGCGCTGGGCCAGCACTCCCCGTAAGGCGGCTGCCAAAAGGTAGGGCGCAACTCCCATATCCAGCAAACGCGCCACCGCTCCTACGGCGCTGTTAGTATGCAGGGTGCTCAGCACCAGATGTCCCGTCAGCGCCGCCTGTACGGCCATCGCCGCAGTTTCCCGGTCGCGTATTTCACCCAGCATAATGATATCAGGGTCCTGCCGTACCAGCGCCCGCAAGCCGGCCGCAAAATCAAGTCCGGCCTTACGGTTCACCGCTACCTGATTAACGCCGGACAGCTTATATTCTACCGGATCCTCAATAGTCACTAGATTCAACCCGTCCTGCTGCAATTCCCGCAGCGTTGCATACAGCGTAGTAGTTTTGCCGCTGCCCGTCGGTCCCGTAAGCAGAAGTAGGCCGTTAGCGGCTCTGTACATATTTTGATACAAGCGATAATTAATCTCGTCCATTCCTAACTCCGACAAAGCCCAAAGCTGCTGCTCCTTATGTAAAATACGAATGGCCGCTTTTTCCCCGTTAATTGTCGGCAAGGTTGAAAGGCGCAAGTCGATTTGCCTGTTCCCATCGTACAGCTGCCAACGGCCGTCCTGGGGCACGCGCTTTTCAGCGATATCCATACCGCTCTGCACCTTGAGCTGAGTCAGCAGCGTGCTATATTGGTTCATGGGTAACCGGCATAATTCCTGTAATAATCCGTCCACCCGTATGCGCACGCACACGCCGTCCTCCAACGGCTCCACATGTACGTCGCTGGCCCTCAGCTCTACAGCCTGCCATAACAGCTGCTGCGCTAATTTTCCTGTATTGCTCACTTCCATCTATCTTTTCCTCCCGTCAATATTATTTTTCCTGTGCCGCGGCGATAGCGCCATCACTACCATTCTAACAGAAAAATTTCTTTTGGCAAGATATTTATCTAAATTTTCTAATTTTTCTTAAATTTATCTTGCCAAGAAATTTATCTTACGTTACAATGTAATGGATGCATCGACTACATTACCCATAAAGGAGAAGCCATGAAAAAATCATTACATCCGCTGATACTGCTGGCAACATTTTGCTTGCTACTCTTAGAAGCGCCTTTGTGTTGTTCTGCGCAGCCTGCCCCTCGCAATCCCTTTTTAGCGCCAACCGCTTTGCGCCAGCCAGTCTCCGGCCCCGCTGTTCCCGCTGCGCTATCGGAGCCGCCCGTTTTACAGCTTTACGCTCTCAGCTACGCTAAGGCCGCCGAAGCTGCCGACGCCCTAAAAAGTTTATTCAAGGGTCAGCTGAGCGTGGATACCATAACTAACAGCCTGCTGCTCAACGGTACGCCACAGGAACAGCAAAAGCTATCCGGTATACTGCGCCAGCTGGATATACCCAGCAGGCAGGTAACACTGGAAGCAAAAATCATCGCCGTCAGCCGGGAGCATAATAAAAGCCTGGGCGTCAACTGGAACTGGGACGCCATCCCCCGGCGCGGCAATTATGAAAGCGACGATGACACGGACACAGCCAGCAATAATTACGACGGCAATTTTAAATTCTGGCGCGGCTACGCCTTTCGTTTCAACGCCACGCTAAATGCGCTTATCAGCCAGGGCAAGGCTAAAGTACTTGCCACGCCGCGCATCATCACCATTCCCGGCAAGGAAGCCAGTATTTTTATCGGCGACCACATTCCCGTACAGACGGAAAAGCACGACAACAGCGGCTCTTATATGTCTACGGAATACTTAGACGCAGGCATTAAGCTGCAATATACGCCCCTTGTCAGCAGCGACGGCCGCATGGTCACGGCGCAGGTACATACCGAAGTCAGCACGCCTGTACTCATCAGCGAGCTGCGCAATTACCGCATTACCAGCCGCACGGCCGACACCAACGTGCGTATGTTCAGCGGCGAAACTCTGGTTATAGGCGGCCTCATTAACGAAGAAGAGCAAAACTCCCTGCAAAAGGTGCCATTTTTAGGCGACCTGCCGCTTTTAGGCAATCTTTTTAAGAGCCGCACCAAAAAGCGCAGCAAGGTAGAAGTACTGCTGCTTTTAACGCCCCACATTACGGAAGCGGGCGCGTCCCCGGCAATTTATAATACTGCCTTAGAGCAGGAAGAAAATACAGAAGCATGAAAAAGGCTCGCTTTGCAATTACAAAGAAAAAATTCCCCTCAATATGCCAAAAAGGCCCGAACTCCAAGAGCTCGGGCTTTTAACATACAGCACTATAAAATTAATCGTTTGGCTGCGCGCCTCGCGGCGAACACAGCCTTACAGTACGGCTTACGCGCGGGAAATATAATCGCCGGTGCGGGTATCGATAGCCAGCACGTCGCCTTCGTTAATGAACAGAGGAACCTTAACGACATAGCCGGTATCCATGGTAGCGTTCTTGCTGCCGCCGGTTGCGGTATCGCCTTTAATACCGGGCTCGGTTTCTACAACGGTCAGCTCTACGGTGTTCGGCAGGTCAACGCCCAGTACGCGGCCTTCGTAAATCATAATCTTAACGTCCATGTTTTCTTTCAGGAAGTTCAGAGCGGTGCCCAAAGTTTCCTTGCTCAGCTCGGTTTGTTCATAGGTTTCGTTATCCATGAATACATACATGCCGTCGGATTCATAGAGGTATTGCATTTCGCGGCGGTCGATGCGAGCCTTAGGCATACGCTCGCCTGCGTTAAAGGTACGCTCAACCACTGCGCCGGTGCACAGGTTACGCATTTTAGCGCGAACGAAAGCAGCGCCCTTACCCGGTTTTACGTGTTGGAACTCAACAACCTGCCAGGCGTCGCCATCGATGGTTACGGTTACGTTAGTTTTAAATTCGTTAGTAGAAATCATTGGAAGCCCTCCTATAAATTTAAAAATTAGACAATTTCAATAAGCTGCTTTTTGACGCCGTTTAAGGCACGCGCCCCTTCCTCAGTCAAAACAACAGTATCTTCTATACGAACCCCGCCTTTGCCGGGAATGTATATACCTGGTTCAATAGTAAAAATCATGCCGGTTTGCAGTACTGTTGCGCCCCGTTTGTTGATATTGGGCATTTCGTGAATCTCCAAACCAACGCCGTGCCCCGTGCCGTGTACGTAATAATCGCCATAGCCGCAGTCGGTAATGACCTTGCGCACCACAGCGTCCAGCTCCCTGCCGGTCATCCCGGCCTGAGCCGCCTTCAAGCCTTTCAGCTGCGCTTCCTCCACAATGGTATAAATCTCCTTGTGCCAGGAATTAGCCATGCCCAAAACCAGCGTCCTCGTCATATCCGAATGATAGCCCTGATACACGGCGCCGAAATCGAAGGTAATAAAATCGCCTATTTCCACTACCTTATCCGAAGCCATGCCGTGGGGCAAAGCGCTGCGCGCGCCGCTGGCCACAATGGTATCAAAGGAAGTTTTTTCGCTGCCCAAAGCCCGCATATAATATTCCAAACGTCCGGCCAGGCTGCGCTCCGTGCGCCCAGGCTGAATATCGTCCAAAAGCTTGCTAAAGGCCTCGTCGGCAATGCTGGACGCCTTGACCAAAAGATCCAGCTCCTTCTTATCCTTAATCATGCGGATAGCGCTCAAATCTACGCTTTCCAAAGGCGTTTCCCCGACCAGCTCCTGCAAGGTAACGTAATCGTTATAGCTGTAGCAGGCGCCGTCAAAGCCAATCACCAGGGAGCCAGACTTCCGCGCCAATCCGGCTGCCGCCTCCCAAATGCTCCTTCCATTCACAGGCGCATATTCCCGCACCTTGAACAGCTTCATTTCATGTCGGGCCTGCTCCGTATAGCGTCCGTCGGTAATCAGCACGCCCTGCTGCCTGTCTAAATACAAAAGGCTGGAATCGCCGGTAAAGCCGGTGAGATAACGGATGGTAGTGACATCCTTGATAATGACACTGTCCACTTGCATCTTGGCCATGATTTCCAAAACCTTATTGATGCGCGTCATTAACCATCCCTCTTTTCTTTATAGTTGCGCCTAACGCTAGGCACTGCCTTTTTATTTTACCACTCATTGGCAAAACTTTCAAGAATTTCAACCTTAAACGGCATATTTTCTATGATATCCACAGTATCGAAATAGGTATCGGGCGTTACGTGGAATTTAATCAGGCCGCTGCTGCTGTCGACGGTGCTGACCATCGCCAGATGCTCGTAGCCCTCCATAATCCAATTCACGTCGGCAATATGCTCAGGCGCTACCTGAGCGTAGATCATACTGTGAGGTCCAGGGTCGTTATCGCTCATTCTTTGACAACCTTTCTGCGTAATAAGCTACAGGGCAACAGCTCTGTCGCGCTGTATGCCGAAAATTTTTGCTGGGCATGGGGCGCGCAGTCGATGGCCGCGCCGTCCGCGTCCTGCATATCCTTAAGGGTAAAAGGCAAAAGCCGGCCGTCGGGCTGCAGCAGCTCCAAGGGCTCGCCTGCCTTAACATTATTGCGCTGCTCAAAATATACCCGCTTATTGGCAGCGTCATAGCCGGTTACAATGCCGACAAAATCATGGGTCTGCTCGTATTTTGAAGAAGTATAGACCTGCGCGTTATGGTCGGGCTTGCTGACAGCAAAGCCCGTCGTATACTGGCGGTGGGATACCTTGTTCAGCTCGGTTATCCACTCCGGCGGCACGCTGTAATGTTCCCTGTCCTGCCAGCAGGCGTCGATAGCCCAGCGGTACACGCTGACCACCGTCGCCACATAATGCACGCTCTTCATGCGCCCTTCAATTTTCAGGCTGCATACGCCTGCGTCCATCAGCTGCGGCAGATATTCAATAAGGCATAAATCCTTGGAATTCATGACATAGGTACCGCGCTCGTCCTCTTCCAAATCAAAATATTCGCCGGGACGTTTGCCTTCGGCCAGCTTATACATATCGTATTCCCAGCGGCAGGCCTGCGTACAGGCACCGCGGTTGCCGTCGCGCCCGGTCAGATAGCTGCTCAGCAGACAGCGCCCCGAATAAGAAATGCACATAGCGCCATGGACAAAGGCCTCCAGTTCCACCGAGGTTTTAGCGCTGATTTCCTTTATTTCGCCCAGCGACAGCTCGCGAGCCAGCACTACGCGCTCGGCTCCCAGCTGCTCCCAAGCCTGTGCGGCAGCGAAATTCGTCGTATTGGCCTGGGTGCTGACGTGCAGCGCCAGCTTTGGCACTACCTGACGCGCGGTAGCCCACACGCCGATATCGCTGATCAGCAGCGCGTCCACCTTGGCCTGCTCCAAACCCCGCAGATAATCCGGCAGCTTGGCAATGTCCTCATTATGGGCGAAGATATTCACCGTCACATACACCTTTTTACCCAAGCTGTGGGCATAAGCCGCTATTTCAGCAATTTCGTCCAGCTCAAAATTATTGGCGAAGGCTCGCAGGCCGAACATTTTACCGCCTAAGTAAATAGCGTCCGCACCATATAAAAGAGCCATTCTGCCTTTTTCCATATTGCCTGCCGGAGCCAGCAGCTCCGGCTTTTGTGTTAATTTAGCCATGAAACTCCTCCGTTAAGCATCAGCCAATTTCCTCGATAGCCCGCAAATGCTCCGCATAGGATTTAGTAAAGCGGTGATGCCCGTCCTTTTCCGCCACAAAGTACAAGTAATCATGCTGCTCCGGCGCCAGCGCCGCCTTAATGGCGCTCAGGCCGGGGCTGCCGATGGGGCCGGGCGGCAAGCCCTGCCGCTGATAGGTATTATAAGGATTATCTATTCTGGTATCGGCAAAGGTAACTATTTCCTTCTGTTCGCCCAGAATATATTGAATCGTCGTATCGGACTGAATCGGCATACCGATTGCCAAACGCCTTAAAAAGACTCCGGCAATGCGCGGCTGCTCCTCGGCATACACCGCCTCCAGCTCCACCATCGCCGCCAGATTAACCACGTCGCGCAAGTTTCTTCCCTGCTCTGCCGCCTGCTTGGCGACGCCGGACTCTTGCATTTCGACATCAAACTGCCGCACCATAATCGCCAGCAGCTTGTCCTCGCCTGCGCCCACCGGGAAATCGTAGGTCGCAGGAAAGGCAAAGCCCTCGGCCTTGTACAGCACATTAGCATCGTCCGTCTGCATATAAGCGTAGGGAGCGTAATTTTTAGCGGCAGCCATGAACTTAGCAGCGCTGCCCAGGCCCTCCGCCTCCAGCTTACGGCCAATCTTAGCGATAGTATAACCCTCCGGCACCGTAAAGCGCGCCATCGTAATATGCCCCTTGACCATCACGTCCACTATCTGACTATTGCTCAAGCCGCCCTCTATCTGGTAAGGCCCCGCCTGCAGCTTAGTCGCCAGTCCCTTAAAGCTGGCCTCGTAACGAAAGGCCGCCGGGTCGCGGACCAGCTGCTTTTCGTGCAGCAGTCGGGCGATATCCGCCGTCGTCATGCCTTCCTTAATGATAATCAAATGGGAGCCCGGCGCAGCAAAATCCTTATTATCGCCGCGCGCCTGCATCATCGCCACAAAGCCCAGCAGCGCCATTACCGCGCAGCCAGCCAGAGCATAATACCATTTCGTGCGCAAAAAATCCTTCAGCTTTTCCAAATCCATCAGCAAATCTTCACCACTCGCCTTTAAATTACACCAGCGCAAAAAAATACCGGACCGCAGTCCGGCAATTTTTTATTCTTCTTCGTCAGAACAATACTGGTCGTACAGCTCGGAAACTGCTTCATATTCCTCGTCGGTCGGACCAACATAAACGGCCTCGCCATTTTCGTCGAAATCGATGCGGGCGATAATAGCGACATCGTCGTCCTCATCTTCTTCGTGATGATGGCAATCGCATTCCTCATCCTCGCAGCAGTCGTCATCGATGCCTACCAGTACGGCAAAGTTCTTGCCGTTGTAAGGAATAACCATTTCTTCCATAAAATAGCTTTCGTTGCCGTTCTCGTCGGTCAGAACAACTACGTCCACCTCTTCGGCTTCTTCCTGCATAGCCGCCAATTCTTCGTTATTAATATCTTTCTCGGTCATTAGTGCACCTCTTTTCACAAAATAGCTTACTCACGATATTTTATAATATAAACCATGCTTCTGTCAAATTTTAAAGCTTTTGCTGTCCAGATAATTTTGCAGAATCACAACGGCGGCCATCATATCGATAACCTTTTTCCGCTTTTTGCGGCGCATATCCGCGTCCACCAGCACCTTTTCCGCAGCTACGGTCGACAGCCGTTCGTCCCACAGCACTACCTTGACCGCAGGAAACATTTTCCGCAGCTTAGCGGCCATAGCCTCGCAGGCCTGCGCCCGCTCGCCGATAGTACCGTTCATATTCTTGGGATAGCCCACAACCAGCGTATCCACCTCATGCTCCTTAATAAGCTGGGCAATACGTGCGTAATCCCGCTCTTCCGAGGTGCGGTGAATGGTTTCCACGCCATTGGCAATCATGCCCAAAAGGTCACTGACGGCAATGCCTATGGTTCTTGTTCCTACGTCGAGGGACATTGTTCGCATCAGGTCCACTCCTTACTATTTGCCAATCTGCTTCAAATAGCTGATTACCATCGCCTCAATCAGCTCGTAGCGCTCGTGACGGCGCAGCTTGGTGCGGGCGTCGGCGTGACTGGTAATATAGGTCGGGTCGCCGCTCAGCAGATAGCCTGCCAGCTGGTCCACCGGATTATAGCCCTTAGCCTCCAAAGCGGCGTAAACCTCTTTTATCGTTTCTGCAACATCCAGCTTTTCCGGCTGGCGTTTAAACATCATTGTTTCCTGAGATACTTCAGTCATAATATTACACCCCCTTATAAGTGTATAGTGTTATTTTAACACATCCATAAAAAAATTAACAGTAAAATCAGCGTAACAAAAGTATGCTCCAAAGAAAGATTTAATTTTCCCCTGTTACTTTACTTACATAAGCCTGTAAGCAAAAAGGACTGCCGCCATAAGCAGCAGTCCTTAATTCTTTTTAATACTAAAAATTAGTGGTTTTTACGCTCGTTGAAGCAATCGCGGCAGTATACCGGACGATCGTTGGAGGGTTTGAAGGGAACCATGGTTTCCTTACCACATTCAGCGCAAACTGCGGGGAACATTTCGCGTTGAGGACGCTCGGTAGCGATGCCCATGCGCTGCTTGCGAGCTTGGCGGCAAGCCGGGCAGCGGCGGGGTTCGTTAGTGAAACCCTTTTCTTCATAAAACTCTTGCTCGGAAGCAGTGAATACGAATTCGTTGTTGCACTCACAGCAGGTTAAAGTCTTGTCTTCTTTCATTGTTTAATCACTCCTAATCATAGATAAAACATACCCCACAGAACGCCTTAAGATATACTTGCGCTTTCCTCCGTCATCTATGATAGAAGAAGTTAGTAACTTAAACGGACCACTGAGATACACTAGTATCAGTATATATTAGCAACTAACAAAAGTCAACAAAAGTTATGTAAATTATTTCATCTTACAGAAAATTTTTCACAACTTGCTTAAACGACGTGCGCTTCTACGCTACCCGCCAGAAAATCAGCCACGTTCATCGTATCCACGCACAGGGAGCCCTGCCAATCGCTCAAGGTAGATACGGACACATTATAGACGCTCAAGCGCCACAGATTATTCAGCGGAATGCCCAGAGCCAAGCACAGCTGCAAGCGAATAATACCGCCGTGGGATACGATGGCAATATTCTTATCGTGTCCCTGCTCGGCAAAAATTTGCTCAAAGGACAGCTGGCAGCGGCGCTGCGCGGCGGCAAAGGTTTCGCCGCCCGGCGGTTCCCACTCGGCCGGACGATGCAAAAAATTCTCCATCTCCCTGGGCCAGCGGCGGTTGATTTCGCCGTACTCCAGCCCCTCCCAATCGCCGAAGCTGATTTCCTTTAATAAATCCATGGGCTTATAGGCTAAATTTTTGCTCAGCGCCAGCTCGGCGGCCGTCATGCAGGCTCGCAGCATAGAGCTGCAATAAATAGCGTCGATGCGTTTACCGGCCATGTACTGCACCATCTGCCGCGCCTGTGCCAATCCCGTGCCGTTAAGCGGCAAATCCATCTGCCCCTGAAAGCGATGCCCCTTATTGCTGTCCGTTTCGCCGTGGCGAATCAAATAGATCTTGCCCATTTTATTGTACCTGCTCCTTTTTTACCTGCTCGGCCAGGGAAAATTCCTTCATTTCCACATGTACGCCGGCTTCCTCGAAGGTTTCCATCTCTTTATAGGCCTTGAGCCCAGCGTTAAACAAGGTAAAGCACAAAGCAGCGCCCTCGCCCGCGCCGTCGGGAATATTCAGGCGCAGGGGCGCAACCAGCCCCAAAGCCTTCAGCGCTTCCTCCGCGCCCGGCTCGGACGACACATGCCCGGCAAAGCAGTAGTCGATAGCGGCAGGAGCTAAAGCCACAGCCGCCTGCGCCGCCTTGCAGGCAGCCACGCCGTCCAGCATTACGGCCACGCGCATGGAAGCAGCCTGCAAAATACCGCCGGTCATAGCGGCGCGTACAAGAACGTCCTCCGCATCAGCCAGGCAGCCAAAGCCGATTAAGCCCAGACCGTTTTCATGCACCAGCTCCTGCACCAAAGCGGCGCCCTCCTCCATAGCGTCGGCTTCGTTGTCGGATGTTACAACCAAGGCCACAGCCTTAGCGCCGGTTTCTGCCGCCAGCACGTTGACGGGACACTTAACCTGCATAATCTTCTCTGCCTGAGCCGTTTCCTGCAGCGAGCACCACACCAGCAAATCGCGCTTAGGATATTCCAAGTCCAACTTATTGTATTCGCCCACAACGGCAGCGTAGCGCGCAGTCATCTGCTCCAGCTGCGCCAGACTGCCCACAGGCTTAATCAGCGCGTCAAAGCGTGCCTGGGCCAGCTTGGCGCAGTTTTTATCGGAGGGCGTAATTTTTTGAATAATTTCTTCTATATGCATGATAATCTCCTCTATATAATATATATGGCGCACATCAAATAAATAACGACGCCGCATTCAGTCAAGAATCCGTAGGTATCGCCGGTCAGGCCGCCCAGCTGCCCTGTAAGGAAACGGGCAATAAACTGGCACAGCCCAAAGGCCGCCAATGCCGTGTATAAATACGGCAGGCCGCAGGCCGCTGTCAGCGCGGCGCACAGCCCAAAGGCCACATAGGTATACCAGGGCTTGGCATAAGCCTTGAACATCAATCCGATGCCCTGCTTGCGCGGATACGGGTAATTGATAATATAGCTGACCATAAAGGTGCGGGTGCAGACGTACATAGCCACCAGCGCGTAAGACAGCTTTACCGGCTCCAGCGTCGTATAGGCGGCCACCTTTAAAAGCACGATGCACACCAGCGCAATAACCGCATTAGAGCCCACATGACTGTCCTTCATAATTTCCAGCATCCGCTCCCTATCACGGGCGCTGAACACGCCGTCTGACGTATCCATAAAGCCGTCGTACATCAGCGCGCCGATAATCAGCAGCTCCGCCAAAATCAGCATCACGGCCCGCATCAAATCGGGGGTATGCAGGTAATACAGCCCGTAATTAACCGCGCCCATAAAAAAGCCCATAACCAAACCTACCAGCGGAAAATAAGGCACGCTGCGGCTAAAATCGTCGTCGCGCCAATCGGTACGATGGGAAAAGCGCAGCCTGGTTAAAAATTCCAGACAGGTTACAAAATCGCGCATAGCCTCACCTGCTTAAAGTATTGTACACATCGATTGCCGCCTGCAAAACCACGATAGCCAGACTGGCTCCGGTACCCTCGCCCAAACGCATGCCGGCGTCCACGATGGGTGTCAGGTGCATTATTTCCAGCATTTTTTTGTGGGAAATATCGCTGCTCAAATGAGAACACAGCATATAATTGCGGCTTTCAGGATACAGGCCGTAAGCCAACAAAGCCGCCGCCGTAGCGTTAACGCCGTCCACCATAGTCGGCACGCGGCGGCGGGCAGCGCCGATAATCACGCCTGCCAGACCGGCATGGTCATAACCGCCAACCTTGCACAGCACGTCCATAGCGTCGCCCTGTACCGGCTTATTCTTCGCCAGGCCGTCGATAACCACCTGACGCTTAATCTTCATGCGGTCGTCGTTAATACCGCTGCCGCGGCCTACAGTCAGCAGCGGGTCCAGACCCATAAAGGCACTGGCAATGGCGGCGGTAGAAGTCGTATTGCCAATACCCATTTCGCCGGTGTACAGCAAATTATAGCCCTTGTCGATGCACAGTTCGGCCATTTCAATGCCCACCTGCAAAGCAGCTTCCGCCTGCTGGCGTGTCATAGCCGGGCCCTGGGTAAAATCGTTAGTACCCCAGGCCACCTTTTTGTGATACACCCTGTCCAAATCGCTTAAATCGAAAGCCGTGCCTGCATCGCACACATACACATCAGCCTTGGCATGGCGCGCCAGCACCGACGCGCCCGCCGTTTCGCGCATATAGCCGTTAATCATCTGGCGCGTTACCTCCTGGGGATATGCGCTGACGCCGTACTTAGCGATACCATGGTCGCCGCACATCAGCACCATGGCCGAACGCAGCTTTTCCGGCAGCTCCTTAGCGGTCATGGCGGCGTATTGCTCTACCATTTCCTCCAGCTTGCCTAAATCCTTGCCAAATTTATTGACGGTTTGCCAGCCACGGCGCACCTCTTGGGCTCTGTCCTCGTCCAGAGCCGGAATTACGATATTCTCCATGTTATACTCCTTCATCCTCAAATTTAAACGCTAATTTCTTCACGTCCACAGCCTGCCCCGCCACGCAGTAATACACATGGTCGGCAGCCTGCGCCACTCTTTGGTTTACCCAACCGGCCAGGTCGCGGTACTCGCGAGCCATCTGGTTATCCGGCACGATACCGCCGCCAACCTCGTTGGTGACAAAAACGACGATCTTGCCGCAGCGCCGCGCTGCTTCCAGCACCTTGTCGATCTCGCGGAAAACGTAATCGCAGCGCTCTAAAAATTCACCTTCCGGCGCGTTCTTGCCGTAAAACAGATTGGACATATAAATCGTCAGGCAGTCGAACAGCACCGCCTGCGTATCTGGTCCCAGCTTGCCAAAAACTTCTTCGGCATGATACGGCGCTTCGTGGTTTACCCAACGCCCGTCGTTGCGCCGCTCACGGTGCAGTCGCACACGCTCGGCCATTTCCTCGTCCAAAATCTCGGCGGTCGCTATGTAATCGCATTTGGGAGAAAAATGCAGCACATAGCTTTCGGCAAATTCGCTTTTGCCGCTGCGGGCGCCGCCCGTAACCATAATCAATTTTCCAGCCATTGTAGCCTCCCTTCATAAGAAAAGCCTCCCACTGCTGGCGGGAGGCTCCAAAATACACTTATCCTCTATTAAATTGCGCACGCAAGCCAGCCTATCTCCCGTAGGCCCACGGCTTCGCAACAGGCAGGTCTCCTGGCTTAGCTTCATCGCCCACAGCGCCTTCCCAACTTGCGTCAGTGACATAATTGCCTGGGCTCCGCTTACAGTAGCGGGACTGCTCCGGATTCGCACCGGTATTCCCTTTTCAGCAGCGGCCGCAGCCGCCGCACCTGTCAAAAATTTCCAAATATGTATATTCTACGCCTTTGGTAAAATTCCTGCTAAGGATAGAAGAAAAAACGGACATTCCATTCTTAATGCCATAAATGCTTTTGTAGCTTTTGCCTTCTGTACCCTGCCAATACTTTTTTCGATAATCCTAAGCGCTACAAACTCGTCTGCATAACTTGTTGCAGCAGAATTTGCGATATTTAGTTAATCGTAATTAAGTAAATTATAATATACTGAAATTTAATAAAACAAGTAAAAATTAACCCTGCCGCCGAAGCGACAGGCTTTAAACTTTTCCAGCGTCCTTGTTGTAAAATATTCTTCTAAAAAAACAACCCTCGCTTCCCTAACAAAGAGAAGCATGGGTTATTCTGCAGTATAAAAGGCCGGAAGCTTTGCTTTCGGCCTTAATTTACTATGGCAGGGGGACTAGGACTCGAACCCAGATCGACGGTTTTGGAGACCGTTGCTCTACCATTGAACTATACCCCTATGGAGCGGAAAACGAGATTCGAACTCGCGACCCCCTCCTTGGCAAGGAGGTGCT
>NZ_CAJMEH010000029.1 GCF_905212365.1 uncultured Phascolarctobacterium sp. | reverse complement strand
GACTCGCAGCGAACTTTTCAAACCCTGCCACCCCTGACAGAGCAATCTCTCACGTCCGCACCTTGCTTTGGATACATTATACCACACTTGTCCCCCCCGGCAAGAGTAAATTAGTCAGACTTATCGCGAAAATTAGTAAAATTTATGTAGGTTGCGTTCTAATCAGACACCAGCTTTAACCGGGCGCTTCCGCGCCCGCTCTTGCCCTCAGTTCTACCCCACTTTAGCAGTCCATGTGCAAATCCCTTATAAACGCAAAAAAGCGCCGAGCTTTCGCTCGGCGCTGCTTACTTCCCTGTAGGGCCGCAAATCCGGGCGCCCCCGCGGCACATGAAAGTATCCGCTTAAGGCTGCTTCCTTCCGGACCTGACCTGGTTCACAGGCTCCCATTGCGCAGGACCCGAATTTACGGTCCCACAGAGAAGCAATAAAAAAACCGCTATTGGCGGCCGATTTTATGGCGGAGAGAGAGGGATTCGAACCCTCGGTACGGTATCCCGTACACACGCTTTCCAGGCGTGCACCTTCAACCACTCGGTCATCTCTCCAAGGTTGAAAACTTAAACCATTTTCAATTCGCACCTTTGACGGCGCACACAGTAGCACAACTGCGTATATTATTATACTGACTTTAAGCGTTAAAGTCAATAACTTTCTGTAAAAAATTTTATATTTTACCTGCCAGATATTCAGTGCAGGAAGCGGCAGTAAGACTAAAAAGCGGCTGCCCTTACGGACGCCGCTTTTTAATGAGCTGTATTTACTTTAATACAACAACTTCACCGCGCTCTGTCAATCGTCGTTATCCTCAGCAGGTAAGAGCATGACCGCGCAATCCGCATTAAGCACCACGTTTTCCGACGTGCTGCCTAAATCGTCGCCGCTGGTCATATCGGCGCCGGTTTTCGCCAGCATAATCAGGCTGACGTTATCGCGCTCGCAGATAGCCGCTATTTTTTTAGAAGCCACGCCATGGGCGATACGGTAATCGGCGTCGATGCCGAAAATTTTCATCTCGTCCACCAGCTCCTGCAAAAAGAGCATAGCGCTGCCGTACTTTTCTTTATAATCCCGCTTACTGCGGCTATGCTCGATAACGTGAACAAAAATCACCTTACCCACAAATTCGCGCAGGCTGCGGATAATATTCAGCCCCTCAAGTGATTTACGCGAAAAATCCGTAGGCAGCAGCACCGTTTCCAACAAATTGCCGGTCGTCTCGTCCTCCTCGTCCTTATTTATCAGCAACGGAAGATTAGCCGCTCTGGCCAGCTCATAGGTCGTGCTGCCCATCAGCGCGCGTTTAAAAAAGCCCTTGCGGTGCGAAGCAACTAACAGCAAATCGGCTTCGCATTCTTCGGCCAAGGCAGCCAAAGCCGGAGCTGTTTCACCGGACGGCATAACGATGGAAATATCTTCATAGCCTGCTTGCTCTATATCGTTTTTATACCCTTCCAGACGGCTGCGCGCTTTTTTATAGCTGCTACCGTCGGGGTCGGCGTCGTCGTCATCTTCAAATACGTGCGCCAAAACCACTTCTGTTTCCGTATCGGGGCACAAGCTAAACAGACACTCAGTCAGCTTATCGGCCTGCGGGGACAGATCCGTGGCCAGCAGGACCTTGGTGAATGTACTCATTTATCTGCTCCTTTAAATAGAAATATATAATAGATAAATTTCGCCATAAAACGTAAAATTCCTGCCGCCGTAAATTATAATTTACTACAAAAAAGCAGGGGCCGCAATGGTCCCTGCAAAAAGCAACAGCTTATCAATTACCTTTATTCTTTTTCAGCAGCAGCAGCAGCTCAGTCAAATCGGCCAAAGTAACCTCTTCCTTCTTAGGCTCCTCAACTGCTCCCTCAATATCCACGAAAAAGCTGCTGATAGTGCAGGCCAGCGCTTCACGCAGCTTAATCAGGTTGGGAATTGTCAAACCGGCGCGGCCGTTTTCAATATTGCTTAAATGAGTTTGAGTAACGCCAATTTGCTTGGCCAACTCCGTCTGAGAAATATTTTTGGTGACGCGCAGCATTTTTACGCGAGTACCTATGAGCTTATTGTAATCCTCTGTCATTCACATACACCCTTTCCTTAATTTATATATAATAATATTTTCTGACGTTATGTAAATACCTGTTAGCATTATAACACTTCTTTCTGTCATAAACAAGCCTTGTATCTACCTGATGCGATAATTTTTTTAAAGATATCCTATTGAAACGCAAGCAGAGGAAAATATAGTATGCCTCTGCAAAAATAATTGCTAGAAAGTCTTTATACTTTATGCAAGCATAAAAACGGCGCGCCTTGCTGCCAAAGCGCGCCGTCAGAGCAAGCCTGTTGCTTTAAGCGTTCAGCAGCTTGCCGGGATTCAGTATATTATTGGGGTCCATAGCCTTTTTAATAGTTTTCATAATGGACATTTCCACAGGGTTGCAGTATTTTTCCAGCGCCGCAATCTTTTTAGCGCCGATGCCATGCTCGCCGGATAAACGGCCGCCAAGGCTGTAAACGTAAGCGTAGCAAATGCTGTGGAATTCGTTGACCTGCTTTTCCCATTCCTCATCGCTCAAATCCATTTTCAGGATATTGAAATGCAGATTGCCGTCGCCTGCGTGAGCCAGGCACATACATTTGAAAGAATATTGCTGGGAGACCTCCATCAAATGGTTCAGACAGTCGGCAATTTTATCCACCGGCACCACCAAATCGTCAGAGGTGGAAACCTTGCTCAAAGCCTTGGAACCTTCCAGACAGCTGCGGCGTACCTTCCACACGCGCTCGTCGGCCTCTACCACGTCGGTAGCGCCGCAGGCAGTGCAGATTTCGTCCAGCTGCTCCATCTTCATATCCAGCTCGTCCTCGTTAAAGGTTTCTACCGTCACGATAACGTAGCTGCCGTCCTCATAATGGGGCAGGCGCAGCTCGGCGTAATCGCTGGCCGCGCGCACGAAGCCGTTATCCATAAATTCCACGCTGGTGGGGTTCAACCCGGCCTTAATCAAATTAGGCACCAAATCCACGGCCTTGGCCACGTCGGTAAACACAGCCAGAATATCCAAACGGTAAGGACACAGCGGCAGCAGCTTTAGCGTAGCCTTGGTAATAATGCCCAGCGTCCCCTCGCTGCCCATAATGAGCTGCTCCAGGCAGTAGCCGGTGCTGCATTTTTTCAGACGGCTGCCCAGCTCCACAATCTCGCCCGTCGGCGTAACCACTTCTACAGAATAAACCTGATGGCGCGTAGTGCCGTAACGCACGGCCTTATTGCCGCCTGCATTGGTAGCAATATTGCCGCCGATTAAGCAGCTGTCGGCGCTGCAGGGGTCGCCTGCATACAGCAAACCTGCTTCGTTAGCCATTTGCTGAATCTCTACGGTGCGCGCGCCGGCCTCCACTACCATATACATAGCGTCGGCGTTCATTTCGATAATCTTATCCATGCGCTCCATCAGCAGTACAATGCCGCCGCATACGGCGATAGCGCCGCAGGATACGCTGGTTCCGGCGCTGCGCGGCGTTACCGGAACTAAAAATTTATTGGCCAGCTTCATAATAGCTGCAACCTCTTCCGTACTTCCCGGCAGCACTACTGCTTCCGGCAAATGGTGGTAATGCGGGTCCGGCTCCTCGTCGGTTTTATAACGCTCCAGCGTTTCCGCATCGGTCTTAACGTATTCTGCGCCTACAGCGGCGCGCAAAGCCTCCAAAACTTCTTTTGTTACGGGATTATACTTAGCCATAAATCAAAATGCTCCTTTACTTCTATACTACTGTGCTACTTTATATTATCACGGCCCGCAGTTCCGCGCCGCACATAAACCTTCCGTCAGGCGTTAAACACCTTGCCCGGATTCAAAATCAGATTGGGGTCCCAGGCGCGCTTAATTTTACGCATTAGCTCCAGCTCTCCGGCAGGAGTAAATTCCTCCAGAAATTCGCGCTTTTTAGCGCCGATGCCGTGCTCGCCCGCCAAACGGCCGCCGTGAGCGTAAGCGTAGGTATAAACCTCCTGCGTAAAACGGCGCAGATTGCTTTCCCACTCCTCGTCGCTTAAATCCAGCTTGCACAGCACGATATGCAGATTACCGTCGCCGATATGTGCGTTAATCCGCAGCGGGAAGGGATATTTCTTCACCGTTTCGATAATGAACTTCACCATATCGCTCATTTTGTCCACGGGCACCACCACGTCGTCCGTAGTGCAGACCTTGCTTATAAGGCTTACAGATTCCAAACAGTTGCGGCGCATAGCCCAAATGCGGTCGTCGGCCTCCAGCACGTCGATAGCGCCGCATTCCTCGCAGATTGCGTCCAGCTGCTCCATCTTCATATCCAGCTCGTCCTCGTTAAAGGTTTCCACCGTCACGATAACGTAAATGCCCTCGTCGGCGTGGGGCGCGCCGGAAAATTCCAGGAAGCGGGACGTAGTGCGCACATTGGCGTTATCCATATACTCAATGCTGGTAGGATTGATGCCAGCCTTGATAATTTTCGGCACCACGCTCATAGCCTGCACCGGGTAGGTAAACACTGCCAGCAAATCCAGGCGGTAGGGCGGCAGGGGCTGCAGCTTCAGCGTGACCTGCGTAATGATGCCCAGCGTGCCTTCGCTGCCGATTACCAGCTGCTCCATGCAGTAGCCTGTGCTGCACTTTTTCAGCGGCGCGCCCAAATCCACAATTTCGCCCGTCGGCGTTACGATTTGCACCGCGTAAACCTGATTGCGCGTTACGCCGTAGCGCACGGCCTTATTGCCTCCGGCATTAGTCGCCATATTGCCGCCAATCTGGCAGCTTTCGGCGCTGCAGGGGTCGCCCGCGTATAAGAAACCCTGCTCGTTAGCGGCTTTTTGAATATCAATAGTGCGCACACCGGCCTGCGCCACCAGGTACATACCTTCTTTATTAATCTCGATAATCTTATCGAGCCGTTCCATGAGCAGCACAACGCCGCCGCACACAGCGATAGCGCCGTCGGTAATGCCCGTGCCGCCGCCGCGCACCGTCAGCGGCACCAAATATTTATTGCACAGCTTTACTACGGCGGCAATTTCCTGCGCGTCAGCGGGAGAAATTACCACGTCCGGCAAATGAAAGCAGCGCTCGTCCTTTTCCTCATCGGTTTTATAGGTATCCAGCGTAACCGCATCGGTACGCACATACTCGTCGCCCACAACGGCGCGCAGCTCCTCTAAAAATTCTTCGGAAACAGTATTATATTTCGCCATAAAGTTCCCCCCGATTTCAATTTATCAAACGATGCGAGCAATGTTTTAAGCGTTAAAAATCTTGCCGGGATTCAAAATATTATTCGGATCCCATGCGCGTTTAATTTTCCGCATCAGCTCAAGCTCGCCCGCAGGCGTAAATTCTTCCATATAAGACAGCTTCTTCGCACCGATGCCGTGCTCGCCCGCCAGACGGCCGCCCTGCGCGTAAGCATAAGCGTAAACCTCCTCGTGGAAAGCATGCACGTTGCTTTCCCACTCCTCATCGCTCATATCGCATTTGCACAAAACAATATGCAGATTGCCGTCGCCAATATGCGCGTTGATTTTTACGGGAATAGGGAAAGGATACTTGGAGCCGATATGCATAATCTCTTTTATCGTCGTCGCAATTTTATCCACCGGCACAACTACGTCGTCCGTCAGGGAAACCTTGCTCACCAGGCTGATGGACTCCTGACAGTTGCGACGCATCGCCCAAATGCGGTCGTCAGCCTCCAGCACGTCGATAGCCCCCGCTTCCTCACACAAATCGCTGAGCTGTTCCATTTTCGTATCCAGCTCGTCCTCCGTAAAGGTTTCCACCGTAATGATAACGTAAATGCCCGTTTCATAATGCGGCGCGCCTTTAAATTCAATATAATCGGCAGTGGCGCGCACATACGAATTATCCATATATTCGATACTTGTCGGATTGATGCCGGCCTTATTTATTTTCGCTACCAGAGACAGCGCCATATGCGGATCCTCGAACACAGCCAGCACGTCGAAACGATACGGCGGCAAAGGCTGCAGCTTGAGTGTTACTTTTGTGATAATCCCCAGCGTGCCCTCGCTGCCCATAACCAGCTGCTCCATGCAGTAGCCGGTGCTGCATTTTTTCAAGCGTGCGCCCACCTCAACGATTTCGCCCTCCGGCGTAACCATCTCAAAGCCGTAAACCTGATTGCGCGTTACACCGTAGCGCACAGCCTTGTTGCCGCCCGCATTAGTCGCCAGGTTAGCGCCAATCATGCAGGATTCGGCGCTGCAGGGATCGCCAGCGTAAAGGAACCCCGCTTCATTAGCCATTTTTTGAATGTCCACGGTGCGCACGCCAGCCTCGGCAATTAAGTACATACCTTCAGTATTCATTTCAATAATTTTATTCATGCGCTCCATCAACAGAATGATACCGCCGCAAACGGCAATCGCGCCATCAGCCAGACTGGTGCCGCCGCTGCGCACAGTTACAGGCACCATGTACTTGTTGCACAGCTTCACTACCGCAGCCACCTCCTGCGCATCTGCGGGACGCACTGCGGCCTCCGGCACGCGGAAACGGCGCGGGTCATATTCCTCGTCAGTTTTGTAGGCGTCCAGCCTTTCGGGATCGGTGATAACATTTTCTGCGCCCAATGCGGCGCGCAGCTCTTCGAGCATTGCTTCGCTCACAGGATTATATGCTTGCATTATTTAACCTCCTGATGCAATAATTCTTCTATTTTAATATTAGGATTAGTATAGCTAAGATTGGCCTTAGATTTCATGCCGCCCATCTGAATAGCATGCTGCGGACACCAATTACGGCAGCCAAAGCAATAAGCGCATTTATCCCCGAAAACAGGCCGCTGCTTTTCCATAGTAATATTGCCCACAGGACACAGCTTAGCGCACAGGCCGCAGCCTACGCAGCGCTGAGGACGCAGCCGCAGCTTGCCCACGCGCAGCACATTGCGCAGGAAGCACCAGCTCAAGGAAACGCCAAAATATTTCCACAGCCTGCGCTCTTGGCAAAGGCTTACGTCACGCTTACGCTCGTGCAGCCGCGTTACGATCTCCGCCAACGCTTTATCAGCGGCGATGAGCGTTGCATCGTTGTGCATTTGCGAAGCCATAAAGAAATTATCCGGCATCACGACGGCGGCAGCATAATCCAGCGTTATATTTTTCTCTGCCAACAGCTCCTGCAAATGCTTCAGCGCCCGTCCCTGGTTGCCGCCCATAGTCGCTATGCCAAAGCAATACTCTGTCCCGGCCTGTAAAGCCCGCAAAAAATTCTGCACCAGCGGCGGCAGGTCGAAGCAGTACACCGGGCAGACGATGCCCACAATCTCGTCTTCCACCTGATAGGGATGCGCTAGATACGCGGCCATCGGCTCCAAGCGGCACTGCGGAAGCACAGCGGCAGCCTGCTTGGCAGCGTCCAGGCTGTTGCCCGTACCGCTGAAATAAAAAATCACTGACATAAACGTCACCTGCAATTTAGCTTAAAGTATGGCGCAAACAGCGTGCCTTACAGCAGCGCAGTTCGCTCCATTCTAATTTTTTATTATATTACAAAAAAGCTTTTTTGTCTTGCCTTCATCGATAAAAAAAGTAAAAGGCCTTCCTCCGCAGAGAAAGACCTTTTGTTTTTTTGCATTTAAAATTTACGTTGGTAAGAAATGGAAGCAATCTTGGTATAGCTGTCGCGCGTATGAACGCTATCATACAAATCAGTTGCTCCACCTTTAAAGTCAAGGCAGCCTACATTCATCCAGGCAAGCGCAAAGCCCAGGGTTTGCTTCTTATCATGGTACTGCATACCAACAGAATAAGTCGTGCGCGTGCCGGTCGGAATCATAAAATCGCCGCCGTCGTAAGGAATGGAGCTTTCATCGAAAGCGTAGCCCAGCATACCGCTGTACTTATCGCTGAATTTATGCTCCAAGCCTATGGCAAAGCGTTTGCCATTCGACCAGTTTTTCGGATTATCCGAGCTAAACGGAACATTAGAAAACGAAAGATTCAAAGCGTCATAACGCTCCCAGCGAGTCCAAGTGCCTCTCAGTTCAACGCGCGTTTTATCGTCAAATTTATGACTGTAGCCAATATCTAAGCTTTCCGGCAGAGTAACTACCCCATAAGCATCACCGTATATATCCATGTTAACAGGTCTGCCTAAGGCAGACAGCCGCGGATGAAAGTCATAATCCGCTTCCATGGAATGGTTTATTTTGCTGTGATAAACTATACCCATTTCATTTTTTTCGTCAAATTTATAGTTAGCAGCAGCATTCCACCCCAACGCATAGCTCTCGCCCTCAATATGCATTGCCGCTCTACCATTCGCAGCGGCAATAGCCATTGCAATATTTTTATCCAGCTGCAAGCCAACATAGTTGACCTCAGCTCCTAAAGCAGCTGTCCATTTTTTATCAAACTTATGCGCATAGTTAGCGCCCAAGCTCAGGCCGTTCAGCTTCGAACTAAAAGCGTTAGAGCCAGCAGCAGAACTACGCTCGAACTGCGATACCATGCCAAAGCGGCTATACGCGCCGATACCGACCCAATCCTTATCGTTCACCTGCTTTACATAGTAGCTGCCGGGAGCCCATGCCGGGTGTACTCTGTTATGGCCGGATTGTTCTAAAGGCGAACCTTCCAAGTCATACTTGCCGTGCGGGCTTAAATAAGTCGCGCTTATTTTCAGCGCTTCGCCCTCCACCTTAGTAATGGAAGCAGGGTTATAAGCCAGATTAGCGGCGTCGTCCTCGGCAAACATGCGCGCGCCGCCCATAGCCAAACCTTCAGCGGACCATTCGTAAATAGCGAAGCCCTCCGCGCCCACAACCTGCGGCACGAGCAGCGCGGCGGCTGCGCTCAAAGCTAAAAGATATTTTTTCATAGGTTTTCCACACATCCCTTCACCACAATTTTTCTAAAATAGCTATAAGATATTTTAACAGATTTGACAAAGTCCTGTATAAAAACCTTTAATTACTCATTTTAACTGGCCGATTAAATCAGCTGCGTTAAGCCCGCTATGCTCAGACTCCTGTCGCCTGCGGAAATTATCCTCCTGCAATTTGCGCACCTCCGCCAGCGTCGGCACATTGTCGCGCTCCCACGGCTGGTACTGGATGGTCGTGCAGTGAAGGTACTTTGCATAGCGCTCTTGCGCGTCCTCCGCTGCCGCGGCTTCAGCCAAATCGCGCTCCGCCGCTTCCGTCAGAGGGAACGATTGGTAAGCCTCCGCGATTTTGGCGCAAGCGTCCTCATATGCGCCCTGCGCTGCCAGACCTTCGGCCATAAATACCAAAGCGCGGAAGCGATAAGGATTTACGCCCGCGTTTGCCTTTTCCTGCTCCAGCATCGCCGCAGCTTCGGCCGCAGCCTTTTCCTCCTGCCCGCCGCTGCGCAGCAGCTCCAGTCGGCGCACCCAAATTTTGCCGCGGTCGGCGCTGCGGAAAACATGGGGATAAGCGCGGCACAAACGATAGGCTTCCTTTAAATAAACCAGCGGCGCTTCTATGGTTCCCGTCAGCTGCCAGATAATCTGCGCAATATCCCGCAGGCACAGCACCTTATGTTCGGCCTCGCTGAGGCCAAAATCCGGCGCATCCTCCATATCGGGCTGCACGTCCCTAACTGTCGCGAGAACGGCCATCGCGCCCTCCACGTCTTTTAAAATCAGCAGCATGCGCCCCACGGTGCTGCGGCATTTCCAGTCGTTATAATCGTTAATAAAGCTTAAAGGGATGGGGCAATCATAGGTAGCGACCCGATGCACATATCCCTGCCATTCCAATTGATCCATAAAAATACCTCCGTAAACGCAATTTATCTTTCTCCCTGCAGCATACGCAAAAATTCTGCTTCGTCGATAACCGTTACGCCCAGCTGACGCGCCTTGTCCAGCTTACTGCCGGCCTCCTCGCCGGCGATAACGTAATCCGTCTTTTTGCTGACGCTGCCGCTGACCTTAGCGCCTACATCCTGCGCCATGGTTTTGGCTTCGACCCGTCCCAGCGTAGGCATGGTGCCCGTAAAGACCAGCGTTTTGCCGAAGAAGGGATTATCTTCTTTGGCCTCCGGCGCAGTAAAGGTCATTTTAAGTCCGGCCGCCGCCAGACGCTCCAGCAAATCGCGGTTGGCCGGCACGCTGAACCAGGTAACTACGCTTTCGGCAATTTTTGCGCCGATATCGCGAATCTGCGCCAACTGCTCCGGCTGCGCCTCCAGCAGCTTATCCGCGCTGCCGAACTGCGCCGCTAAAATCCGCGCCACCTTCGCGCCCACATGACGGATGCCCAAGGCGAACAGCAGCCTGTCCAGCTCGTTTTCCTTGCTGGCAGCCAAAGCCTGCAATAAATTATCGGCAGACTTTTCACCCATACGCTCCAGCTGCAGCAAATCCTCCCGCCGCAGGCTGTACAAATCGGCAGCGTCGCGCACCAAACCGGCGTCCAGCAGTTGATTGATGACCGACGGACCGCAGCCGTCGATGTTCATAGCGTCGCGGCTGACAAAATGAATCAGCCCTTCGCGCCCCAAAGCGGGACAGTGCGGATTAGTACAGCGGATGGCCGCCTCCGCGCCCTGCCGCTCCACGCTCCAACCACATTCCGGGCACACCGTCGGTATCTCCACCGGCTTTTCCGCGCCCGTGCGTTTTTCTGCCGCCACCCGCAGAACCTCGGGAATAATTTCGCCTGCCTTATTGATAATAACCCTATCGCCTAAGCGAATATCCTTGGCTTTAATAAAATCCTCGTTGTGCAGCGTTGCCCGGCTGACTACGCTGCCGCTAAGCTTCACCGGCGTCAGCACCGCCGTCGGCGTCAGCACGCCAGTGCGCCCTACGCGCCAGTCGATATCCTCCAGCGTGGTTTCCGCCTGCTCCGGCGGATATTTAAAGGCGATAGCCCAGCGCGGGTCCTTGCCCGTAGCGCCCAAAAGCTGCTGCTGTCGTACTTCGTTAACCTTGATAACCGCGCCGTCCGTATCGTAAGCCAAGCCAGAGCGCCGCTCATCAAAATCCTTGATATAGGCCAAAGCGCCGTCGATATCCGGCACCACCTTATAATTTTCGCTGACCTTAAAGCCGTAGGCCGTCAAAGCCGCCAACGAATCGCTGTGCCTAGCGCGAGCGCCCTCACCCACGATATAATAGGCGAAAAAACTCAAAGAACGGCTGGCCGTCACCTGCGGGTCCAGCTGGCGCAAACTGCCTGCCGCCGCATTGCGCGGATTGGCAAATTCGCTCTCGCCCCGCTCCGAACGCTGCTCGTTAAGCTTCATAAAGGCGTGCCGCGGCATATAGACCTCGCCGCGCACGTCCAACAGTTCCGGCAGCTGCTCACCCGGCGGCGCCTGCAGCACCAGCGGAATACTGCGGATAGTTCGCACATTAGCCGTCACATTTTCGCCCACCACGCCGTCACCGCGAGTAGCGGCGCGCACCAGACGACCGTTTTCGTAAATCAAGCTGCACGCCAGGCCGTCTATCTTGGGCTCCATAACATATTCCACTTTACTGCCCGCAGGCAGGCCGTTCCTGACCCGTTCGTCAAAGGCCCGCAGCTCGCCTTCGGAAAAAGCGTTGGACAAGCTCAAAAGCGGCTCCAAATGTCGCACCTCGGCAAACTGGGAGCTGGCGCGTCCGCCTACGCGCTGTGTCGGCGAATCGGCAGGCACGCTGTCGGGCCAGGCTGCCTCCAGCTCGCGCAGGCGCACCAGCAGCCTGTCATATTCGCTGTCGGTAATCTCCGGCGCGTCCAGCACATAATATAAATATTCATGATGGCGAATCTCCTGACGCAGCTGCTCGGCCTCGGCCAGATCCTGCGTCTTTTCGTCCGCAAATAAATCCGTTTCTGCCATAATTTTCTCTCCTGTATATAACCCTGCTGCGCAGCATCAGCCTACAGCTTTTCCAGCGGCGCGTATTTGGTCAGCAGACTGCGGATACCGCCGCCTGCGAAAGCCACGTTGACCTCCTGCCCGTCCTCGCTGTCCTTCACGGCCACCACCGTACCTACGCCCCATTTCTTATGGCGCACCTTATCGCCTGCGCGGAAGCTTTTAGCAGCGCCGCTTTCCTTGGGCACAAAGCTGGACTTGGGCTGCAAAAACCAGTTGGCGGTTTTGGGACGTGCCTCCTGCCGCTGCTCCGTCGGGCGCAGAGCGGGCCGCGGCAGCGCAGGCCGCTTATAAACGTGGATTAAATTCCGCGGCACCTCCTGCAAAAAGCGGGAGGGCGGATAGGAAATCGTATGACCGTAAATCATACGCGCGCGGGCGTTGCTTAAATACAGGCGCTTTTCCGCACGGGTAATGCCCACATAGCACAAGCGCCGCTCCTCCTCGATTTCGTTTTCGTCCAGCAGCGTGCGGGCATGTGGGAAAATGCCCTCCTCCATGCCCACCAAAAATACGGTGGGGAACTCCAGGCCCTTAGCCGAATGCAGCGTCATCAGCGTCACCGCATCGTCGCCCAGCTCGGCGTCGTCGATGTCCGATACTAAAGCCACGTCGGACAAAAAGTTTTCCAAAGAAGCCTCATCGCCGTTACGGGCCGCCTTCTCAGCAAAATCCTCGGCCACGCTCAAAAGCTCCTGCAAATTCTCCAGGCGGCTCTGGTCCTGAGCGCTGCGGCTCAGCTCCAGCTCCTCCTGATAGCCGGTGCGCTGCATCACGTCCGTAATCAGCTGCTTCACCGTTTGCTCCTCAGCATCTCCCATAAACTCAAACAGCAGACCTGCCAGCTCGTCCAAAGTTTTCACAAAGCGGCTGCTCAGCCCCGGCACTGCCGAAGCATTGGAAATTACATCGAACAGGCTCTGCTCCGTTTCTGCCGCATAGGCCTGCAAACGGGCCAGCGTCGCGTCGCCGATGCCCCGGCGCGGCACGTTGATAATACGCAGCAGGCTCAAGCCGTCGTGCGGGTTAAAAATCAACCTCAGATAAGCGATAATATCCTTAATTTCCTTGCGCTCATAAAACTTGGTGCCGCCCACCATCGTATAAGCGATGCCGCTCTTGATAAGCATTTCCTCAAACACGCGGGACTGGGTATTAGTGCGGTACAGCACGGCCATATCGCCTAAGCGCTCACCCTGCTGCTGCAGCTCCTGCATGCGCTCGATGACGAAGCGAGCCTCGTCCCGCTCGTCCACCGCCTGATAATAGGTAATTTCCGTACCTGTGCCGTTATCCGTCCACAAATTTTTCGGCTTGCGCCCCGTATTGTTTTCGATAACCGCGTTAGCCGCATCCAAAATCACCTGGGTGCTGCGGTAATTCTGTTCCAGCTTCACCAGCTTAGCGTCGGGGTAATCCTTTTCAAAATCCAAAATGTTTTGGATATCCGCGCCGCGCCAGCCGTAAATGCTCTGGTCCGCGTCGCCTACCACGCAAATATTACGGTGCTTGGCGGCCAGCAGCTTCGTCAGCAAATACTGTGCGTGGTTGGTATCCTGGTACTCGTCCACCATCAGATAATCAAATTTATCCTGATATTTATTGCGTACCTCCTCGTTCTGCTGCAAAAGCCGCAGCGTCAGCAGCAGCAAATCGTCGAAATCCACGGCGTTATTGGCCCGCAGCTTCGCTTCGTAGGCTTCGTAGATCTGCGCCACCTTCTGCTCGTAAAAATCGCCTGCCTCTTTGGCAAAATCTGCCGCCGACTGCAGCTGGTTCTTCGCATTGCTGATACGGCCGATAATCCCCGCAGGCTGAAAACGCTTTTCGTCCAAATCCAGCTCTTTCAGAATCTGCTTAATCAGATTTTTCGTATCCGTAGTATCGTAAATAGCGAAATTATTGCTATAGCCCTCTAATTTATCGATATCGCGGCGCAGCACGCGGGCGCAGAAGGCATGGAAGGTAAACAGCCACACGTCCTTAGCAGCCAGCCCCGCCATCTTATCTACACGCTCGCGCATTTCCGCGGTGGCTTTATTAGTAAAGGTAATCGCCAAAATGCGGTAGGGACGCACGCCCTGCTGCAATAAATGCGCCACGCGGCAGGTCAGAACCTTCGTCTTGCCGCTGCCCGCACCCGCTAAAATCAGCATGGGGCCGTTAATCGTCTGTACGGCGTCCGCCTGCTCTTTATTTAAACCCTGCAATGTATCCGTCATATCTTTCAATAACCTCCGTCAAATATCCGGCCGCGACGGCAGCCGAAAGCTTACTAAAATATTCGTTCTTTATTATACCACAAGGGCATATGTTCTGCTAAGCTCTGCGTTCGCCTTCGGCTCCGCAATCGCTAAGCATTCACATTATACCATGACTGCCGCGGCTCTGCCAAACTCAGTCAGAGAACAAAAACTCGCACTCCAAATAAATATAAAGCCTTGCTCACAGCTTTACTTACCGGCGTTAAAATTTCTGCTTTAAGCGCATTCGGAAAGAATGTGACCAAGGCTTTTCCTTAACTAAAATAAAACTTATGATATAATACCTTGCATGAGATAGCTGATAGTCGGCTTTCCTACTCCCTAAGAGTAGGGGGTGATGTACTATGACGGTATTCGAGGTCTTATCTTTAATGATAAGCTTTGCAACCCTAGTAGTTCTCATTCTCTCATTCCGCAAATAGGAATGAGAAAAGCCGCCTAACATGCGGTTAAGCGGCCTTCCGTCAAATTTTTAATTTCTCGGGGAGAGCTGACTTGCCCAATCAGCTATCTCTGTTTTTATTATATACTTTGAATGGCAGAAAGTCAACTTTCGATGAGCGTCTGCATTACTGCCGTTAATGCGCCGCGCATAAAATATACCTGCGCCGTATATATTGAGCCCTGCGCCCTAATGTGCTAGAATAAATTTATCTTGAGCCTGACGCTTAAAGGAGTCTGTTATGAGTAAAAATAAACCCTTCGTGCCCGCCGAGGACCTCAGCAAGCTGTGGCGGGCCATCATAGAATTCGATATGCTGCAGCCCGGCGACCGCATTCTCGTCGGCCTCAGCGGCGGCAAGGACAGCATGCTGCTGACCGCTATGCTGGCGGAAATCAAAAAGTATTCTCCAATCCCTTTTGATTTGGCCTGCTATACCGTCAACGGTATGTTTTCTCCCGACTTTCCCAGGCAGCGCCTGCAGGAATTCTGTGCCCAGTACGGGCTGGAGCATTACAGCGACGACGTGGACGTAATGGCCGCCCACGCCCGCAAGGGCGGCAGCCCCTGCTTCACCTGCGCCTATTTCCGCCGGGCGGCCACTAACCGCCGCGCCCAGGAGCTGGGCTTCAACAAGGTAGCGCTGGCGCACCATAACGACGACGCCGTCGAAACCTTCTTTATGAACTTAGTAACCTCGGGCCAG
This sequence comes from uncultured Phascolarctobacterium sp., assembly GCF_905212365.1. Taxonomy (GTDB): domain Bacteria; phylum Bacillota; class Negativicutes; order Acidaminococcales; family Acidaminococcaceae; genus Phascolarctobacterium_A. Next base: position 7,233 of record NZ_CAJMEH010000029.1, on the reverse strand, counting down.
CTGCGCACCTTTTTGCCGGTAACGCCTCTTTCACGCTCCGGCATTACCGTACTGCGTCCACTGCTGTATTACAGGGAAAGCGAAATACGCCGGCTGGTTGCCAAACTTAACCTTGAGCCCATCAAAAACCCCTGCCCCTACGACGGTCATACCATGCGGCAGGATATCAAAGAACATATCGCCCAGCTCGACGGCCGCTACCCGGAAATTTACGAGCATCTGGCCGCCGCCATGCGCTGCTCCCAGCAGCAGGAGCTGTGGCCTGCCAAGCCCGAAGCCAAAGAGCTGATCGGTAAATTCCGCGCCTTCTGGCAGCGTAAAAAAACTCAGGAGGCTACCAAATGAAAGCCCGCGCCTATCTTTACATCATCAGCGCGGCGGCTCTATGGGGACTCATCGGCCTTTTTGTCAAAATTCTGGCGGGGCAGGGCTTCACCTCCATGCAGATTGTAGCGCTGCGCGCCATAGCATCGGCTTTTTGCATAACTCTTGTACTTTGCAAGCTGGGGCTGCGCCATCTGCGCATCCGCCTGCGCGACGCCTGGCTGTTTGCAGGCACGGGCATCTGCAGTCTGGTATTTTTCAATTACTGCTACTTTAACTGCATGCAGCAAAGCAGCCTGGCCGTAGCGGCGCTGCTGCTTTATACCGCGCCCATCTTCGTCATGCTGCTGTCGCTGCTGCTCTTTGGAGAAAGCTTTAATCTTCGCAAGGGCGTTTCGCTGGCCTGCACCTTCATCGGCTGCGCCTTCGTCACCGGCGCTTTCAGCAGCGGCCTGACGCTGACGCTGGCCGGCCTGCTTTACGGCTTGGGCAGCGGCGTAGGCTATGCGCTGTACAGCATTTTCGGCAAATACGCCGTACAAAAATATTCCTCGCCGACCATTACCGCCTATACCTTTTACTTCGCTTTAGCCTCCGTGCCATTGGCGGACTTTAACAGGGAAGCCTTTGCCCGCCTCGACCTGACCAGCGTGCTGTGCAGCCTGGGTTTGGGTCTGGTCTGCGCCGTCATCCCCTATATCTTTTATACTAAAGGGCTGGAGCAGGTGGAGCCGGGGCAAGCCTCCATTCTTGCCACCGTGGAGCCCTTCGTGGCGGCGGCCCTAGGGATGCTGGTCTTCGCCGAGCCCCTAACCTTTGGCAAAGCTGCCGGCATGCTGTTGATTTTTTTCTCCATCGTAATTTTAAATCTGCCGAAAAAATAAAAGTATCAACTATACAAAAAGCTCTGTGCATGTACCGACCCCAAAAAGTTAGACCTGAAATCTAACGATTGGAGGTCGGTATTTTTATGGCTAAGTATAGTTTTGAATTTAAGAAAAAAGTAGTTATGGCATATCTTAATGGCGAAGGAAGTTTTAAGTATATTGCTAAGAAATATGGTGTACGCTCAGATACAGATGTAAGAAAATGGATTGCCAATTATAGAAATTTTGGGGATCAAGGATTATTTAGTTCCAGGCAAAATGCAACTTATTCTTTTGAAAAGAAACTTTCTATAGTAGAATTATATCTATCAAGTGAAGTATCATATCAGGAGTTGGCTATTCGAGAAGGCATCTTAAATCCAAACCTAATAACTAGTTGGGTTAGTCGCTTTCGCATAGCAGGCCCTGAGGCGTTGAAACCACATAAGAAAGGTCGAAAGAAAATATTGGATAATGCAATTAATGTACAATCAACAAATGCTCCTTCCACCGGTGTAAGTGCTGAATATATAAAACAACTAGAGGACGAACTTCTTAAATTAAGGATAGAGAACACCTTTTTAAAAGAACTGAGGAGACTGCGTTTAGAGGACGAAGCAAAAATGAGAGAACGGCGCGCGTCATCAGCAGTCTCCGAAGAGAGTTTAGATTAAAAGACCTTCTCTCGTACACAGGAATGCCTAAAGCGACCTGTATGTATTGGCAAAAACGATTCGAAAGAGCAAATCCTGACAAAGAAATAGAAGAAAAGATCATTGAGATTCATAAATTCAATAAAGACTATGGATATCGAAGAATGGTTGGAGAACTTCGTAACCAGGGATATACGTATCCGCTATGTCGGAGCAGGAGGGCGTGACCGAGGCACTCAAAACGGCTGACCAAATGGAATGGGTACGCCGTAAAAACAACATCCGCAACCGTGCGGAGGAAATCGTCTTGACTGAACTTGTATATTCTTAAACGAATGCCCGTTATCGGCTATGTTGGCTGATAACGGGCATTAGCTTTTTGATGGAGCGAACAGTTACCTCTACAGTCACCTTGGGGGTGGAGACTGATAATGTATGCCCAATAGCCGCTTATCCGCTGTCTGCCCTAAACTATCTTGGTCACTAATAGGCAGTTCCGTTTTACAGGGTCACACTTATTTCTTTGGTTTTGTAAATTTATACTTGCCTTTACCTTGCCCGATGATCGGTTCAATCAGTCCTGTTTCTTTCAGTTTATTTATGAGATTACCGGCAGCAGTAATAGAGATGTTCACGATGTCCATTATATCATTACGTCCAAATACTCCATCGAAGCTCATGTGGGCAAACAGTTTTTTTGCGTTTTCCTTAGTGTTCTTGTTTGCGTTCAAACTGTCAATCGCAGCTTCAATTAAAAGGTTTTCAGAAGCAATTAACACATTTTCTCCGTCAACTGCAACTTTTTCCGGGTCAATTAACACCTTTTCAATTGGAACATTGTAATTCAGATTGTAGAGCGTAGCAAAAAAAGATGTGGGTGTCGATCTGAACATCGGCTCGACTTCGGGACGGTAATTGACCGCATGGCGATAATCTGCCTTGATCTTCTTGAAACCGCTGCCACGACGCTCCATAAAGTGCATACGGCTGAAAATATCAGCAATCACAGGGTTGCGGCGTTTGGATGCAACATTGTCCGTATCAAGCTCTTGTACGATAGAGCCGTCAAACATTCCACCGGGGGAATATACTTCCATTCGGTCATCGAAAATATCAATGTGTACCTCGCTGCCGATCTCCATATAGTCACGATGAATCAGCGCATTGACAATGACCTCATGTACTGCCTGTTCGGGGTATTCGGGCATCTCCACCCGTCCATTGCCGGTCTTTTTCCACCGTTTCTTGGTATTGTTCTTAACGAACTCGGTGCCGTTCTGCAACAGAGACACCAATGAGCCGCTGTATTCCTTATCATCAAGTGCTTCCATAATGCCAGAGGCTTTGTCCAAGCCGTACCAACGAGTGCAGAACAGGCGAGAGTGCCGCATCGGAGACTCGTCCGCCAACAACACGCCTGCATTGGTCAGCATATTGTTTTCATCAACAAGCTCAAAAGAAACAAAATCGGAATCCGTCAACTCTGTACCCGTTCTCATACGATAAACGGAGCGCAGTTTCGTAAAGGCAAGCGATTCAAATGAATAACGGGTAGAGAGGCTGTCAAAAGACGTATTGCTTCCACGCAAAACAAGCCGCTTCAAATCTACCGCACTTGCAGGGACACTCTCATTGCCGATGCGAACATGGGCTATTCTATTACCATCGCCCGTGTAGTAATAAGGAGTTTCCTGCCCAGACGGAACTCGCAATACAACGAATTCTTTACCGTCCTCTGCGTGAATTTCCAAAATCACTTGCGGGGCAGGATCCATTTTGGTTTTGATAGCTTCGCTGATTTTCTCAGAGACACCCTTTGCATCATCTAAACCGACAAGAACTTCATCGTTGGACACACCGAAAAACAATGCGCCGCCGATCCCGTTGGCAAATGCGCTTACGCTTTTTAACCAACTTTTGGGCTTGCGTTCTTCGAGCATTTCTTTCTTATCATATTCCGTAGCTTCGCCTATAAAATCAGATAATTTCATATAGTTTATACCTCGTTTCCTTTGCGATCAATCTTTCTTGTCCTTCGCTCTACTCTTATAAACATTATACTTATTCTTACACTGAGGGCTGCAAAATACCGCACTCGGTCTGCTTGCCACAAAGGTCTGCAAACAATGCTTGCAGATGCGGATGGGTTTTTCCGTGTCGGTCAGCATAAAGCTGAACATCATTTGTATCCCAAGCATAAGGGAGTGAAAATTCCACACAATCGTCGGCTTATCCAGTAAAGCAATACGGTAGGTCGGTGCATTGCCGCCGAAGGCTTCCATGCCCTGCTGCATCAAAAGCCGCTGTTCGGGGGTCATCGTGTCGTAATCCTCGTAGAACAGCACGGAGGTCAGATAGGTAAAGGCAATGTCAATAAACTGCTGCTTTATCCACTCATAAGGCTCGGCATATTCTCTCTGGAAGCTCATATTGACCGCCATCGGCTTGTCGGTCATGGTCATGGCAAGCGCCATCATTGCACGATCATTCTGGATGCTCCACATGGATTCCACTCCACGCTTGACCACATCCGGCTTAACAAAAGGAAAGAACAAATCCAGATAGTCCATTGTGTCCATGGATTCCTCACGGATAAAATGGTTCTTTGGCAGATATACAGCCTCATAATCCATAAAGCTCGGTGTGGTAGGCAGTGCCGTCATAAGGCCAAGCAAGCCGTACTTGACTGCAAATATCTGAATTGCCTTTTGTATCTCTTTCGGCGTTTTCTTCTGCGATTCCATGCGGCCAATGTCAATGGCGTCCAGAATAAGCCGCTGATATTCGCTCAACGGATCATAAATGCCGGGCTGCGCCATTTTTGTCGGCGTGAGGTACAAAGTGCCGTTCTCCGCCGTTTTCCATTCATATTCACTATATCGCACCCAATGGCAACTGGTGCGTTCAAATAAATTCTTCATATTCTCACCTACGCTTCCAATCTTCAATCCCATATTTGGCTAAGAGCTTTTGAGCCTGTTCCATACCGCTTTCGGTAATGTAAACGGATTTGGAACGGGATGGATGGTTGCCCTGTCTTATGTAATCCGCATCATCCAGTTCATTTAGAATATCGAAGTCATATCCTTTCCAAGCATAAAAATCAGTTGCTTCGTCAAATTTCTCTCCCTGTGCAAATCGGGAAAGGTATATCAGCATCATTGTCAATTCGCGCATTGCTTCATCCGTATTGATATTAGCCATATTCTTACCCTCCACTATATATTGTAACCGATATTATCCATTATTATATTACGCATCACTGTTGTTTTCAATATCTACACCGTTTTCTCTTAAAAAATCTTTATCGAGCAAGCTCAAGGGCTGCTGTATCTGCACTTTTTCGGTAAGTGCGGCAAGCAGCTTTTTTCGTATCTTTTTGAGCATCGTGTTTCGCACTTTGCGGATGTTACGGTCAGACTGCCCACGAATAGCGGCAATTCTGACAGAATTATACTGCCGCAGTGCCCACAGGAACATAAGGAATTTGCTATCTTCGCTCAATTCCCGCAGGATATTGGATATATCCCCATCCGTCACAAGCTCGTGGATGTCGTAAGGACAGTAGAAAATGGAATCTACGAAATCACCTTTGCGTTCCAGCTTGGACAACACATCGTTGAGAGTGTCGGGAAAGTACAGCCCGCCTTCGGCTGCTCCATAGTCAAGGGGAACATCGTCACCACTTCGGTACAGCTCGTGATAGCGCTCCTTGCGCTGACGGTTGGCATCGAGCCGATCATACCACGCCACAAGGTTTTCGTAATCTTTGAGCGTTCGGGCAGAATCCTCCAACCGTTTCAGAGCCTGCGCCCGAAGCTCACGCTTTAAGAGTTTTCGTTCGGGCTGCTCATCTCCGGTATCGTCCCCGTCATCCTCTATGGGATGTTCCTCTGCATCGGCTTCCAGTTCGTCAATGAGCCGCTGTTCCTCGGCAAGCCTGCGTTGTGCCTGCTCCTGTTCTTCGGCTTCTTCATCCTCAATACTGGAAAATGTTACTTGTTCTCTTCGCTTCTTTCGGGGAGATTCATTGGGATCGGCTTCATCGGTGGTATCTTCCTCGTCATCCCAAAGGGCATTTTCATCTTCTTCATCTTCGTCTATGTAATCGGAAGCGTCCGTGTCGTATTCATCATAATAATCAGTATCTTCATCATAAAGATTGTCATTTTCGTATCGCTTGGGTTCGTCGTACACCGCAGGAACCCCCTTCAAAAATATTTTTCAAATTTTCTTTGATTATTCGAAAAAAAGTTCCGCTAAACACCCCGTATTTCTCCTATTAGCGAGGAAGTAATACATTCTGTCCCTTATTATATTACTTTGATGTGGTATAAAAAAAGTTGACACCCAATTCTCAAGGATTTGAGATATAATCAAGAGAATAAGGAGTGAACAAAAATGGCAGAAAACAGACAATATGACCACGAATACAAAGTGATATTGTCAATATTAGTTGACACATTTTTCTCAAAGATATCACTGATTATACTGCAAGTCCCAAAACTTCATAATACTGCTTGCGTCTTAGCATGGGGGAAGACCGCCATTGGCGGAGCATATCCTCCGGTTGTTCCAGTAACTAATAAAGTAGCGCCATATTAATACATTTAATTCTTCTACAGTCATCCGCTCTGTATCGTAACGATCATATAGGAGTTCGGTTTTCATCCGTGCCCACATACTTTCGCAGCGTGCATTATCATGGCACATCCCTCCGGCACTGTTCATGCTCTGGCGGATGCCGTGTCTGCTAATGGCCTGACGGTAAATCTCACTGGTATACTGTGCTCCACGGTCACTATGGATAATGGATCCTCTCAAAGATGGATAGGCAGTCAGAGCGTTCTCTAATGTATGGACACATAAATCTGCTCTCATATTCGTCTCCATTGCAAGACCGAGCACGCACAGATCAAAGCAGTCGAAAATCGCAGATACATACAGTTTCCCGTCTGCCGCCTTGATCTCCGTAATATCGGTGACACACTTTTGCAGCGGCGCATCGGAACGGAAATCCCTCTTCAGCAGATCCTCCGATTTCATTGCTTCCCGGTCAGCTTTTGTAATCCCGTTCGGTTTGCGCTTTGGGCGATGACTAAGGGCAATCTGATCCATGACTCTGTACACAGTCCGTTCGCTGGGAATAGGGATGCCCTCCGGCTGTTTCAGTAGCAGCGCCTGATACATCCGAATCCATCCGTAGGTATCGTTGCATTCATCCTCGCGGTAGATCTCTTTCATTACATCTGCCAGATCCTGATACTTCCATGGGCGGTCTTTGTTCGCGAGATATTTATAAAAATCCTGCCGGCTGATGCCAAGCATCCGGCAGTAAAATGAAATTTTCCCGGTAATCCTGCCGTCCTCTGTTTTCAAAGCCAGAAAGA